>CANQKJ010000226.1 GCA_947624465.1 uncultured Oscillospiraceae bacterium | reverse complement strand
ACCAGTTCCTGGCGGAGCTGGGGGACTACGACCCTGATCGGGTCAAGTTCCTCACCTGCCAGGAGGTGGAGGACGAGATGGCGGCGGGCCGGGAGCTGTTGAAGGAGTGCGCCGCCTACGCCGGCCAATTCCGGCGGGTGGAGACGCCCGTCAGCGAGCTGGTGGTGGGCATGAAGTGCGGCGGGTCCGACGGGCTGTCCGGCATCACCGCCAATCCCACCGTGGGCCGCTTCTCCGACACGCTGTGCGCCATGGGCGGGGCCACGGTGCTCACCGAGGTGCCCGAGATGTTCGGCGCGGAGAACTTCCTGATGGACCGCTGCGTGGACGAGGCCGTCTTTGAAAAGGCCGCCGCCATGCTCAATGGCTTCAAGGACTACTTCATCAGCCACAACGAGGTGGTTTACGACAACCCCAGCCCCGGCAACAAGCAGGGCGGCATCACCACCCTGGAGGACAAGTCCTGCGGGTGCGTGCAGAAGGGGGGGTCCGCCCCCATCGTGGACGTGATCGGCTACGGGGACGCGGTGACGAAAAAGGGCCTGAACCTGCTGTACGGCCCCGGAAACGACCTGGTGTCCGCCACGGCCCTCACCGCCGCGGGGGCCCATCTGATCCTGTTTACCACCGGGCGCGGCACCCCCTTCGGCGCGCCGGCCCCCACCATGAAGATCGCCACCAACACCCCGCTGGCAACCAAAAAGGCCGGCTGGATCGACTTCAACGCCGGCGTGGTGGCGGACGGCGCCCGCACCATCGGGGAGGCCGCCGCCGATTTGATGGATCTGGTCTGCGAGGTGGCCTCCGGCCGGCGGACCAGGGCGGAGGAAAAGGGCTTCCGAGAGATCTCCATCTTCAAAGACGGCGTGGTGCTGTGAGCGAGGAGGGACCGCCATGCAGATCGGCATCAGATTACACGACGTGAACGCCTCCCTGGGGCCCGAGGCCCAGACCATGGAGGCCAGGGCCGCCAGGGCCAGGGAGGAGGGCTTCTCCTGCGTCCATCTGGCCTTCTCCAAGGTCATCAAGGGGGTGACCTTCGACGACTGCGCCCTGACGGAGGGGCTGGCCTTCCACACCCGGCGGGTCTTTGCCAGGGAGGGGCTGGACGTGGCGGTGCTGGGGTGCTATCTGAACCTGGCCCACCCCGACCCGGAGAAGCTGCGGGAGATCCAGAGCCGCTACTACGGCCACCTGCGGGTGGCGGCCCTGATGGGCGCGGGCGTGGTGGGCACCGAGACCGGCGCCCCCAACCCGGAGTACAAGACGGACGCCAACACCCACGGGAAAG
This sequence comes from uncultured Oscillospiraceae bacterium, assembly GCA_947624465.1. Lineage (GTDB taxonomy): Bacteria > Bacillota > Clostridia > Oscillospirales > Oscillospiraceae > Enterenecus. Next base: position 2,057 of record CANQKJ010000226.1, on the reverse strand, counting down.
AGGCGCTGGACGCCTTTATCCGCAATCTGGCCCCGGTGGTGGAGCGGGCGGAGGCCTGCGGCGTCACATTGGCCATCGAGCCGGTGTGGAAGCACATCGTCTACGACCCCGACCGGGCGGCGGAAGTGCTGAACGCCATCCAAAGCCCCAATCTGCGCATCATTTTCGACCCGGTGAATCTGCTGTACCCCGGCAATATGGACCACCGGGAGCGGGTATTCGCCGAGGCCATGGACAAGCTGGGCGACCGGATCGCGGTGGTCCACCTGAAGGACTTTGTTCCCGCCGGGGACGATCTGAAAAGCGTGGCCGCCGGCACGGGCCTGATGGACTATAAGAGCGTCCTACGCTTTCTCAAGGCCCGCAAGCCCTACATCCAGGCCACCCTGGAGAACACCTCCAACGACAACGCGGAGGCCGCCCGGACCATGCTGGAGCAGTTATACGAGGCTTTATAATATCATTACAGGAGGAATGTCACCATGAACGAACTGAGCAAGCGCATCTCTGAGATCGGCGTTGTCCCCGTCATCAAGCTGAACCACCCCGAGCGGGACGCGGCCCCTCTGGCCCGCGCCCTGACCGCCGGCGGCGTGCCCGTGGCCGAGGTCACCTTCCGGGCGGCGGGGGCCGCCACCGCCATCAGGCTGATGGCCCAGGAGTGCCCCGATATGCTGGTGGGCGCCGGAACCGTCCTCACCAACGCTCAGGTGGACGAGGCCCTGGCGGCGGGGGCCAAGTTCATCGTCACCCCCGGCCTGGACCCCGACATCGTGAAATACTGCCAGAGCAAAAACGTGCCCATCTTCCCCGGCTGCACCACCCCCACCGACTACCACACCGCCTATAAGCTGGGTCTGGAGGTCCTCAAGTTCTTCCCCGCCGAGCAGTCCGGCGGCCTGGCCAAGATCAAGGCCATGAGCGCCCCCTTCCCCATGTTCAAGGTCATGCCCACCGGCGGCATCTCCCTGAAGAACCTGGCGGACTACATCAAGTCCCCGGTCATCTGCGCCTGCGGCGGCTCCTACATGGTCACCGCCGACCTCATCGACAACAATAAGTGGGATGAGATCACCGACCTGTGCAAACAGTCCGTGGCGATCGTGAAGGAGGCCAGGGGCTGATGGTGGAGTACACGCTGGCCCACATCGGCCTGAACGGGCAGAACGAGGAGGAGGCCAAAGAGACCGCCGCCCGGTTCGAGGCCCTGTTCGGCTGGAAGGTGAAGGTGGGCAACAGCTCCGTGTTCGCCGGCGGCGAGGTGGAGATCATGAAGAACCCCTACCGGGGCGCTTACGGCCACATCGCCGTGGGCACCCCCGACGTGGCCGCCGCCGTGGCGGACCTGGAGAGCAGGGGGTATACCGTGGACCCCTCCACCGCCAAGTACAAGGCGGACGGCACCCTGAACGCCATCTATCTCACCGGGGAGATCGGCGGCTTCGCCATCCATCTGGTGGGCAAAAAGTAAATTCGATCAGGAGGAATGTCTTATGGCTAAAATCGTGACCTTCGGCGAGCTGATGGTTCGCCTCCAGCCCTACAATTACGAGCGGTTCGTCCAGGCCGACCACCTGGAGTTCACCTTCGGCGGCGGCGAGGCCAATGTGGCCGTCTCCCTGGCCAACTACGGCCAGGACGCCGTGTTCGTCACCAAGCTGCCCGCCCACGCCATCGGTCAGGCGGCGGTGAACTCCCTGCGCCGCTACGGCGTAGACACCACCAGGATCGTCCGCGGCGGCGACCGGGTGGGCATCTATTATAACGAGAAGGGCGCCTCCCAGCGGCCCTCGGTGTGCATTTACGACCGCGCCCACTCCGCCATCCAGGAGAGCGACCCCGCCGACTTCGACTGGGACGCCATTTTCGAGGGGGCCGACTGGTTCCACTTCACCGGCATCACCCCGGCCCTGGGTCCCAACCTGGTGGAGGCCTGCAAACAGGCCTGCGCCGCGGCCAAGGCCCACGGCGTGAAGATCTCCTGCGATTTGAACTACCGGGGCAAGCTGTGGACCCGCGCCCAGGCCCGGGAGGCCATGACCGAGCTGTGCCAGTAT
>CANQKJ010000225.1 GCA_947624465.1 uncultured Oscillospiraceae bacterium | reverse complement strand
CGGAGCCGTGCTCCCAGAAGTTGTCCTCCTTGCCGAACTTGAAGATGCGGTCCTCCGGGATGCCGATCACGTCGTGCCAGATGTGCCAGGCCTCGTCGTCGGCGGGGGTGGTCTCGTTTCCGGCGAACACGGAGGGATACAGCCGGTCCGGGTCCAGGCCCACCCACTCCGGGGAGGTCAAAAACTCCCACGCCCAGGGAATGGCCTCCTTCTTGAAGTAGTCCCCGAAGGAGAAGTTGCCCAGCATCTCGAAATAGGTGCCGTGGCGGGCGGTGTGTCCGATGTTCTCGATGTCGCCGGTGCGGATGCACTTCTGGCAGGTGGTCACCCGGTGGCGGGGCGGCTCCTGCTCCCCGGTGAACCAGGGCTTCATGGGGGCCATGCCGCTGTTGATCAGCAGCAGAGACGCGTCGTTCTGGGGGATCAGCGAGAAGCTAGGCAGCCGGAGATGGCCCTTGGACTCAAAGAATCTCAGAAACATCTCCCGCAGCTCGTTCAGGCCGAAGGGTTTGGGGTCTTTCATGACGGTTCCTCCATCCGTGGTTTTGTCTATCCAATCAAATTTATCATAGTTTACGGCTTTGTCAAGGGAAAAATCATTGGCAGCAGCGCGGTTTCTTTCGCAATGGGAAAATGTTCCTTGGATCCATATCCCCGAACGGGCGATTTTCCTGCAAAGAGGGGCGGCCGGTGGCCGCCCCTCTGTTCATCTCTGATGGTTTTTCGCCGCCGTCAGGGTGTTTCGCATGAGCATGGCTCTCGTCATGGGACCCACCCCTCCCGGCACCGGGGTGATGAAGGACGCCTTCTCCCGCACCTCGTCGAAGCATACGTCGCCGCAGAGCTTGCCGGCGGCGTTCCGGTTCATGGCCACGTCGATGACCACGGCCCCCTCCTTCACCATATCGGCGGTGATGAGGCCGGTCTTTCCCACGGCGGACACCAGGATATCCGCCGCCGCGCACTCCGCCGCCAGGTCCGGGGTCCTGGAGTGGCAGATGGTCACCGTGCCGTGGGCGTGGAGCAGCAGCAGGGCCATAGGCTTGCCCACGATATTGGACCGGCCCAGCACCACGCATTTCTTCCCCGCCGGGTCGATGCGGTACTCCCGCAGCATCTCCATGACGCCGCCGGGGGTGCAGGGCTGGAACGCCGGCTCCCCGATGGTCAGCCGCCCCACGTTATAGGGGTGGAAGCAGTCCACGTCCTTGCCGGGATCGATGGCCAGCAGCGCCGCCCGCTCGTCCAGCCCACTTGGAAGGGGCAGCTGGACCAGGATGCCGTCGATGTCCTCCCGGCCGTTGAGCTTCCCCACCAGGGTCAGCAGCTCCTCCTGCTTTGTAGAGGCGGGCAGGGCGAACTCCTCGCTGTAAAAGCCGCACTCCTCGCAGTCCTTCCGCTTGCTGTTCACATAGACCCGGGAGGCGGGGTCGTCCCCCACCAGGATCACCGCCAGCCCGGGCCTCCGGGGCAGACTGGCCGCCTCCTGCCGGACCTGCTCTTTTACCTTGGCCGCCAGGGCCTTGCCGTCAATGATGGTCGCCATCGCCTTCATCCTCCTGTGTGTCGTTCTGGATCCCGTCCGCGGCGGGAGTTCCCGCCTCCCCGCCGCCGTCATCGGGCGCGGCGTCCTCCTGGAAGGCGTCCTCCCCCTCCGGCGCGGCTTCCGCCGCCTCGGGCACGATCCTCCCCGTCCTGCTCCGCACGATGAGCATCACGATCCCCGCAACGACGGAGAGGACGCCCACCAGCTGAGAGGCCCGGATGCCGGTGCCGAAGAAGTACAGGCTGTCGGTGCGGAGGCCCTCGATGAGCGTCCGGCCAAAGCCGTACCAGATCAGGTATCCGGCGAAATTCTGCCCCCGGAACTTCCGTTTTCGGGAGAGCAGCGCCAGAATGATAAAGCCGATCAGGTTCCACACCGACTCGTAAAAGAAAGTGGGGTGGACGCCCAGGGTGCCGTCGATGACCGCCCGGTAGGTGTCCATGTCGGTGATCTGCCCCTGCCCCCACAGCCAGTTGGCAATGGACTCGGAACACATCCGCCAGGGGACGTCGGTGAGGCCGCCGTAGGCCTCCACGTTGACGAAGTTCCCCCACCGGCCCACCGCCTGGCCGATCATGACCCCCAGAACGCCCAGGTCGGCGTAGTCCCAGAAGCGCTCCCGCCGGACCCGGCAGTAGACCAGCACCACCACGATGGCCGTCAGCACCGCGCCGTAGATGGCAAGGCCCCCGTCCCACAGGGCGATCATCCGGTAGAAGCTGAACTTCCCGTTCTCGTCGAAGCAGATGGAGGGGTTGAAGATCACATAGTATGCCCTGGCCCCGATGATGCAGAGCGGCACGGCAAAGAACAGCATATCGATGATCTTATCCGGGTCGATACCGTATCTTGGGGCCCGCCACAACCCATAGGCCACCGCCAGCAGGAAGCCGCAGGCGATGATGACCCCATACCAGTAGATGTTGTGGCCGAAAACGGAAAAGGCCACCCGGTCCAGCTCAAATTCCAGCCCCAGGCCGGGGAAGGTAACAGTGTTTATCATAGTATGACCTCTTATCGCGGATTGTTCGCAAATCATTATAGTATATTCCCCGCCCAAAATCAATGGGATGTTGCGCCCCGCGGCGGAGGGAGGCGTTTTGCGGGAAAAATTTCGAAAAACGCCTTGACTTCGGGGAAGTTCTATGATATCATATCCAATTGTAAAGCGTCTTGGCTTTACACTACATCTTGTAGGGGGTGCGTTTTTTGAAAAGCCAGGCATACCGGATGGCCCTGCTGTTCGATTTCTACGGCGACCTGCTCACCGAGCGTCAGCGGGAATTTTACGACCTCTACTACAACGAAGACCTCTCTCTGGCCGAGATCGCGGAGAATTACGGCATCTCCCGTCAGGGCGTGCGGGACGTGATCGTCCGGGCCGAGGCCGCCATGACCGAGATCGAGGACAAGACCCACATCATCCGCCGGTTCCAGCGGTCCCAGGCCGCGCTGGACGCCATCGACAAGGCCGCCGACAAGCTGCTGGACGCGGTGGACCGCCGCCGGTATGACGACGCCGAGCTGGACGCCATCGGCCGCTCCATCAAGGAGCAGACCGCCGCCCTGCGCCAGGAGCAGTGACGGAGGACCCCCTATGGCGTTTGAGAACCTGACCGAAAAACTGTCCGCCGTCTTCAAGCGGCTGCGCGGCAAGGGCCGTCTGTCCGAAAGCGACGTGAAGGAGGCCATGAAGGAGATCAAGATGGCCCTCCTGGAGGCGGACGTGAACTTCAAGGTGGTCAAGAGCTTCGTGGCCTCCGTCAGCGAGCGGGCCGTGGGCCAGGACGTGATGGAGTCCCTCACCCCCGCCCAGATGATCGTGAAGATCGTCAACGAGGAGTTGACCGCGCTGATGGGCGGCGGGGAC
>CANQKJ010000224.1 GCA_947624465.1 uncultured Oscillospiraceae bacterium | reverse complement strand
CCACGTGGGCCAGGTGGACCAGATCCTGTCCCTGAAGCTGGCGCTGGAGTCGGGACAGGTGAAGGACGGCACCGTCGTCTCCATGATCGCCGCCGGCATCGGCTACACCTGGGCGGCCAACGTCATTCGCTGGGGGTGATGCCATGGCAGCCGCGTTCCTCTCCACCCTGTGCGGCACGCTGCTCAGCGTTTGCATCACAGCCATGGCGGCCTTCGCGGTCACGCTGATCTTCAAAACCTCCACCACCACCAACTTTGCCCAGGGCTCCATCGCCGCGCTGGGATGCTATGTCACGGCGGAGCTGTTCGGCGCCTACGGCGTCCCGGTGTTCATCGGGGTCATCCCCGGCGTGATCGTGGGCGTCCTGGCCGGCCTGTTCGTGGACATCGTCATCTTCCGCAACGGCAGGAACGTCAACGCCGTGGGCAAGCAGATCATCACCATGGGGCTGGTGTCCATCATCTTCGGCGCCATCCCCCTCATCTTCGGCAACCCGGAATCCATCCCCTTCGAGCCCTTTTTCAACCCCCAGAAGGCCGGGGTCTCCCCCAACTTCATCATTCCGGCCTTCGGCGGGGAGATCGTCGTCACCAAGCACTCCCTGATCTGCCTGGCCATCACCGTGGTGGTCCTGGGGGCCCTGTTCCTGCTGCTGAAGTACAGCAAGTGGGGCCTCGGGGTCCGGGCCACCGCCTCCAACGAGTTCACCGCGGAGCTGATGGGCATCAACACCCACGTCATCACCGCGGTGTCCTGGGGGATCGCCGGGGCGCTGGGCGTGCTGGCCGCTGTGATGTACGCCGGCGGCGGCACCAAGATCTCCACCAGCTTTATGACCACGGTGCAGGTCAACGCCTTTCTGGCCGGCATCCTGGGCGGGTTCTCCACCTTCCACGGCCCGGTGATCGGGGCGGTGTGCATCCCGGTGGCCGCCAGCTGCGTGGGGTTCCTGGCCAACTTCCCGGCCTTTTCCGGCATCTCCCGCTGGAACATGGTCATCGTCTATGTGCTGATGCTCATTGTCATCCTCATCCGGCCCCAGGGACTGGTGGGCAAGCCGGTGGCCAAAAAAGTATAAGGAGGGGGCCGGTATGACGACACAGAAAAAGAATCCCGTCCGGGATCTCATGCGGAACCCCCTGGCCCAGATCCTCCTGTTCACGGCGGTGATGGCCCTGCTCCAGATCTTATCTTCCGCCGGGCTCATCTCCTCGTCCTTTGTGTACGCCCTGGGCAACACCATGATCTACGCCGTCATCGCCATCGGCTTCTGCCTGCTGCTGGGCTACTCCGGCCTGGCCTCCCTGGGCACCGCCGGCTTCATCGGTCTGGGCGCCTACGCCGCCTTCTATGTGATCCAGGAGTTCGGCCTGCCCTACACCGTGGCCTTTCTGGTCACCCTGGCGGTCTCCATCGTCATCGGCGTGGTGGTGGGGTTCATCTCCCTGCGGATCGAGGGCATCTACCTGGCCATCCTCACCCTGGGCCTGGCCGAGATCATCCGCAACCTGCTGATGGTCATCAAGTCCACCGTGAAGATCGACCTGTCCAACGTGAAGCTCTTCGGCATCCAGATCGGCGACCGGGAGGCCTACTTCCTGGTGCTGGTCACCCTGGCGGTGCTGATGTGGCTGCTGTCCAATCTCATCAACAGCCCCACCGGCCGGGCCATGCTGGCCATGAAAAACTCCACCTCGGCGGCCCAGGCCATGGGCATCTCCCTGATGAAGTACCGGCTGCTGGCCTTCGTCATCTCCACCGTGTTCGCCGCCATCGGCGGGCTGCTGTACATGATGTTCGTGCGGAACATGACCACCGCCACCTCCACCCTGCTCACCCTGTCCACCTCGCTGAACATCCTGGGCGCGGTGATCATCGGCGGGGCCAAGAGCCCCTGGGGCACCACCTTCGGCGTGTTCATCATCTACGGCATCCAGTCCATGTTCCTCAGCAAGATCCCCTTCTTCGTGAAAAATCCCGCATTCATCACCATGGTCACCGGCGTGCTCATCATCCTGGTGGTCATGTTCTTTCCCGGCGGCTTCGCCCAGATCTTCGCCCAGTTCACCGGCTGGGTCCGGGCAAAGCTGAGAAAGGGGGCGGCGGCATGAGCAGCTACAGCCAGGTAGAGCGGCTCCGCCGCCGGGTCGAGCTCTACGAGGAGCTGGCCGTTCTGGAAAACGCCGAAAAGTACGGCAAAAAGGCCCGGGGCGCCCGGCAAAAGCTGGAGAACGCCCGCGCCGCCCTCCCCTCCACCGGCCTCACCCTCCCGGAGGGGGTGGTGCTGGACGTACAGGGGCTGTGTATGTACTTCGGCGGCGTCAAGGCGGTGGACGGCCTCACCTTCCAGGTGAAGAAAGGTGAGATCTTCGGCCTGATCGGCCCCAACGGCGCCGGCAAGACCACCGTATTCAACTGCATCACCCAATTCTACAAGCCCACCGCCGGCACCCTCCACTTTGAGAACAAGTCCGGCCAGGTGGTGGACCTGAACCGGGAAAAGGTCCACGACGTCATCCTGCAGGGCATCGTCCGCAACTTCCAGAACGTGGAGGTCATCCGGGAGCTGTCGGTGCTGGACAACCTGCTGGTGGCGGGCCACCGGCAGTACACCTCCAACCTGGTCCAGCAGGCCCTCCATCTGCCTATCCTCCGCAAGGAGGAGCGGGCGGTGCGGGAGCGGGCCATGAAGGTGCTGGACTTCATGGGCCTCACCGCCTACCGGGACTGGTACGCCTTCGGCCTGCCCTACGGCGTGCTGAAAAAGATCGAGATCGCCCGCACCCTCATGTGCGAGCCCCAGCTCATCATCCTGGACGAGCCCGCCGCCGGCCTCAACGACACCGAGACCGCCGAGCTGTCCCGGCTCATCCGCCGCATCCGGGAGGAGTACCGCTGCACCATCCTCCTGGTGGAGCACGACATGGGCCTGGTCATGGACATCTGCGACACGGTGTGCGCCATCTCCTTCGGCAAGCTGCTGGCCATCGGCACCCCGGAACAGGTCCAGGCCGACAAAGACGTACAGGCCGCCTATTTAGGCGGCGACGGGGAGGTGTGACCATGGCGCTGTTGGAAGTGCGGGACCTCCGGGTGAATTACGGCCCCATCCAGGCCGTCCGGGGCGTGGACCTGGACGTGGAGGAGGGCCAGATCGTGGCCCTCCTGGGCGCCAACGGCGCCGGCAAGACCTCCACCCTGCGGGCCATCAGCGGGGTGGTGAAACCCTCCGGCGGCGCCATCACCGAGAGCGGCGTCCCCCTGAGCCGGCGGGCCTGCAAGGTGGCCAGGCAGGGCGTCAGTATGTCCCCGGAGGGGCGGCTGGTGTTCTACGGACTCACGGTGGAGGAAAACCTCCGGGCCGGAGCCTACACCCTGCGGAGCGGCGCCCGGCTCCAGCAGAACCTGAAACGGGTCTATCAGCTCTTTCCGGTGCTGGAGCA
>CANQKJ010000223.1 GCA_947624465.1 uncultured Oscillospiraceae bacterium | reverse complement strand
GCACGGGCCTCCACCAGGTCCTTGTCCGCCCGGCCAGTCTCAGGGTCGTCGGTGAGGCCGGACAGGTCCACGCAGTCAAGCTCTACACAGTACCGGGGGTCGGGGGGCAGGTCGGTCCGGCCCGGCCTCAGCTCCTCGGCGGCGGTGTAGTCCAGCTCGCCGCTCTCCCGGGTCATCACGCTGCGGAAGATAAAGTTGACCGCGCTCAGCACCTCCGGGCGGGAGCGGAAGTTGGCGGACAGCAGCAGCTTCCGACCCTCTCCCTCCGCCGCGTCCCCGGCCATGGGATACCGGTCGTACTTGTCCAGGAAGATGGCGGGGTCGGCCAGCCGGAATCGGTAGATGGACTGCTTCACGTCCCCCACCATAAACAGGCTATGGCGGCTTGCCAGGGCCCCGAAGATGGCGTTCTGCACCCCGTTGGTGTCCTGGTACTCGTCCACCATGATCTCCTTGAACTGGGCCCCCACGTCGCGGGCCAGCTCCGAGGGGGAGCCGTCCGCCTCCGTCAGGAGCTTTGCGGTCAGATGCTCGCCGTCGTTGAAGTCGATAAGGTGCCGCTTCGCTTTGGCGGCGGCGAAGGCGTCCCCGAATTGGGCGGTGACCTCCAGCAGCGCCGTCATGGCGGGGGAGACCGCCCGCAGGTCCTCCATGGCCTGCGCCCCGGTGACCTCGAACCGGACGGCCAGCTTTTTCATCTGATCTTTGCACAGGTCCCGCTGGGCCTTGACGCGGGCCTTCAGCCCCTGGTCGCAGTCCCCCTTTTTGGTGCCGATCCGGGGGAAGGGGACGGGGAAGCAGGCCGCCGCGCCGTCCCAGCCTCTGCCCAGCGCGGCGGAGAGGGCCTTCAGCCCCTCCAGGGTTCCGTCCAGAGAGCCGCCGTAGTTCCGCTCCAATGTCTCGTCATAGCTGACCTCGTACCGGAGGGCGTCCAGCGTCCGCCGCCAGTGGTCGGTGAGCGAGCGGGCGTCGGCCAGCAGCAGCCGGCCCCAGGGGGTGTCCTCCGGCATGGCGTCCCCGGGGAGGGCGAAGTCCTTCCGCCGCCCCAGCAGCCAGCCCCTGGGGTCGGTCTGGGCCTGGACCCGCCGGTGTACGTCCAGCACCACATCCTCCAGGGTCTGGTCGTCCCGCTCCCCGGCCAGATCGTCGGCCAGGGCCGCGAAGGCGGGGTCGCGCCCGATGGAGGCGTAGCGGTCCTCCAATACCTCCTCCAGGGCCCGGCGGCGCAGCTCGTCCCCCTCCGCCTCGTCGCAGAGGCGGAAGTCCGGGTCCAGGTCGATCAGGTGTCCCCATTGGCGCAGAAAGTCCAGGCAGAAGGCGTCGATGGTGCAGATGGGGGCCTTGTACACCAGGGTAACGTTCCGCCGCAGGTGGGCGTCGCCGGGCCGCTTTGCCAGCAGGGCGTGGAGGGCGGCGGCGATGCGTCCCCGCAGCTGGTTGGCGGCGGCGTTGGTGAAGGTGATGACCAGGAACCGGTCGATGTCCTCGCCCTGTTCCACCCAGCCCATGAGCCGCTCCACCAGCACTCTCGTCTTGCCGGAGCCGGCGGCGGCGGCCACCAGCAGGTCGCCCCCGCGGTTTTCCACGGCGGCCCGCTGTTCTCTCGTCAGTTCCATTCGCCGCCGCCCTCCTTCCCCCCGGACAGGCTCTTTTTTGCCAGCCAGTTCCAAAATTCCGCCGCTTTGACGCCCCGGCGGTACCGGGCGCGGTCGCCGCAGCCCTCCTCAAAGTGGCAGGCGGCCTGATAGTCGCACCAGCGGCAGGCGTTATGGGCGCCGTCCCGCCAGAAGGGGTCGGCGTCGATGTCTCCGGCGGCCAGCTCCCCGGCGGCCTTTTTCAGCGCCTGGGTGACGTATTCGTCCAGCAGCTCCATCTGCCTCTCGCTGACAAGGGATTCCCCCTTGGAGTCGACGGGCAGGAAGCGATAGCCGCCCTCTCCCGCACGCTCCATGGCGGAGATGACGTCCGGGTCGTCCAGCACAAGGCCCTGCCGTTTGAGCAGAAGGCTCCGGGCCTTTTTCACGTCGTCCCCGGTCATGGCGCGGTCGCCGTCCACCATCGGGTCCCGGGCGGGGACGTACAGCACCCCGGCGGGGACGATCTCCTCCGGGCCGAACAGCCCCTGGCCCTCTTTCGCCAGGGTGAACAGGTACAGCAGCATTTGCAGCCCCCGGCCGTCCTCCACGTCGGCGAAGTCGAAGGCCTTTTTGCCGGTCTTGTAGTCCACCACCCGGAGATAGCGCTTCCCGTCCTTTACCCAACTGTCCACCCGGTCCACAAAGCCGGACAGCCGCAGGGTGACGCCGTTCTGTACCTCCACCGGGGGCAGCGTTTTCCCCCGCCCGAACCCCAGCTCGAAGGCCGCCGGGTCGAAGTCGGATACGGCCAGCTCGGCGCACACGCTCTGGGTCACCGCCAGGGCGGACTCCTTCATCCGGTCGAACAGCCAGCGGAACCGGGCGGTCTCGCCCTCCAGCCCCGCCAGCGTCCCGGTTTCATAGCGGTCCGCCGCCTCCCTGGCCAGGGCGGCGATGGCCGCCCCGTCGTCCAGGGGGACGTTTCCCTCCCCGGCGGCGCGGAGGGTGCCCTCCAGCACCGCGTGGACGAAGGTGCCGTAGTCGGTGGGGCGGAATTTGGCCGGCTGGCGGGGCTTGGCGTCCAGGCCGAAGCGCATAAAGTGGCTGAAGTGGCAGGAGTTGTAGAGGTCCAGCCGGGTGGCCGACATGGGCACCGCCCGCCCGAACAGGGCGGTCACGGCCTCGGGGGACAGGGCGCCCCGCCTCCAGGCGGCGGCCCGGTCCAGCCGGTCCATCCGCTCCTCCAGGCCGGGGACCTGGCGCAGCAGGGCGGCCAGAGACCTGTCCTGCCCCGCCAGCTCCAGGGCCGTGTCGGGAGAAGAGAGCCGGGCCGAACTCATGGAGGCGTCCACCAGCTTTTCCCCCGGGAACAGGGCGGCCAGCCGCTCCAGCAGGAAGGAGGGGGCCTTCCCGTTGTCGCCGGAGCCGGCGGCCCAGCTGACGTATAATTTCTCTGTGGGTCTGACACACGTTTCGTAGGCGATGGTCATCTCCCGGCGGAGCTTGTCCTCCTGCCGGGGGGCCAGCTCGATGTCCCGAAGCGCCAGTCCATCCCGGTCCTGGTCGGTGAACAGGCCGGGGGAGGGGGCGCAGTCGGGGATGGACCCGCTGTCCGCCCCCAGCAGGAACAGCGCCCTGACCTCCCGGTGGGCCATGCGGGGGGCGTCCCCCGCCGCCACCCGGTCCAGGGACACGGGGATGGCCCCCACGTCGTACTGGGACAGCACCAGGGAGAACAGCCGGGAGAACTCGTCCAGCTCCAACTCCGTATTTTCAAGCAGCAGGGCGCATTGCTCCAGCCCGCCCGCCAGGATATCCCAGAGCTGCCGGTACTGGGCGGCGGCGTTCAGGCCGCCCCGGCGCCCCAGAGCGTCCGCCCGCCG
>CANQKJ010000222.1 GCA_947624465.1 uncultured Oscillospiraceae bacterium | reverse complement strand
CCGCCGGAATTGCGGCCAGTAAGGGGATAACTGCACCAAAGGGCGCGAAACGCGCCCTTTGCCTATCATGGGAGCGCAGACGCTTCGCCGGGAACCGGGCGGTGACTCCGGCCCCGGCGAGGCGGGATCGTGCGCCCGTGGAAATGCGTCTCATGGTGAGACGTATTTTTTCTACCACCACAACAGGGGGTGATTTATACATTCGTCAAGAAAAATCGTTCCGGGAGGCCGCGCCCGTATGGGCGTGCGCCTCCCTCGCCGTTATCTGGCTGGGCATAAAGGCGGCGGGAGCCTATACGCCGGGGGATAACCTTATCATCTTTATGTCCGGCTTTTCCGAGGCTATGAAATATCCCTTTGGCCTCACCTGGACGCCATACACGCCTAAATTCATCCTTGGCGCTCTGGCCCTGTATGCCTGCGCCATCACCGTTTACTATTCCTCCCGCCAAAACCGCCGCCCCGGTGAGGAACACGGCTCCGCCAAATGGGGCAATCCCCGTCTGCTCAACAAGAAGTACCGGGACCCGGACCCCCACAACAACGCCATCCTCACTCAAAATATCTCCATGAGCTTGAACGGCAAGCGCCACATGAGGAACCTGCTTCAGATCGTCGTGGGCGGCTCCGGCGCGGGTAAGACACGCTTCCTCGTTAAGCCAAATCTCATGCTGGCCAACGCCAGTTATATCGTGACCGATCCGAAGGGAGAACTGACCCGCGCCGTGGCCCCGCTGCTCTTGCAGAACGGCTATACCGTCCGTGTCTTTGACCTCATAGACCCTGACCACTCGGATTGCTACAACCCGTTCCACTACATCCGCAAGGACTCCGACGTGTTCCGGCTCATAGGCAACTTTATCCAGAACACCACGCCCAAGAACGCCCGTTCCAACGATCCATTTTGGGAGAAATCCGAGACGGCCCTGGACTCGGCTCTTATGCTCTATCTTCTCCATGAGGCCCCGGAGTACGAACACACGATGGAGATGGTGCTGACCATGATAGAGAGCGGCGGGGCCAGCGAGACGGACGAGGACTATCAATCGGCGCTGGATCTGCTGTTTGAAGCACTGGAAGAAGAACAGCCGGATCATATCGCCGTGAGGCAGTACCATGTATTCAAACAGGCGGCGGGTAAGACGGCCCAAAGCATCCTCGTCAGCGCCGCCGTGCGCCTTGCCTCGTTCACCCTGCCGGAGATACAGGCCATCACCGCAAGGGACACGATGGAACTTGGCAAGCTGGGGGACCGCAAGCAGGCTATTTTCTGCATCATCCCCGACAGCAACGACAACAGCCTAAATTTCCTCGTCGGTATGCTCTACACTCAAGCATTCCAGGAATTGTACTATCAGGCGGACAAGGTACACGGCGGGAGCCTGCCCATCCCGGTCCGGCTCATGTTCGACGAGTTCGCCAACGTCGCCCTGCCGGACGGCTACGCCCGTCTCCAGGCCACCATGCGCTCCCGGAATATCATGGCTACCATTATCTTGCAGAACATTTCTCAGCTAAAGGCGCTGTTCAAAGACGACTGGGAGGGCATCATCGGCAACGCGGACAGCTTTATTTATTTGGGCGGCAACGAGAGCAGCACCCACAAATACATTTCCGAACTGCTGGGCAAGGAGACGATCCAGACCCGGAACACCAGCCAGAGCAAGGGGCGCAACGGCTCTTTTTCCCACAGTGACCAACAGGCGGGCCGGGAGCTTATGACCCCGGACGAAGTCCGCCGCCTGGACAACAAAAACGCCATCGTCCTTATCCGGGGGGAGGCTCCCGTCGTAGATCAGAAGTACGACATTTTGAAGCACCCCAACATCAAGTACACCGAGGACGGCGGCGCGGCTCCCTACACCCACAGCCCCGGCTGTCTCTATGACGCCGGACAACTCAGCTTTACCTTTACATCCCTTGAGGAAATCGAAATTATTGATTCAGAGGAGGAACCGAATGAAGAATAACCACCCGAAGATCATCCGCATTTTCACCGCATGGGCATGTGCTGTGCTGGCGGTCACGTTTATGACTGTCCCGGCCCTGGCCGCCGCCGATCCCCTCACCGTCGTGAACAACCTGTCCGACTTCATCTTCTCCGCGATCCGGGCCATCGGCATCATCATCCTGGGCTGGGGCATCGTGCAGGTCGGTATGTCCGTCCAGTCCCACGACGCCAGCCAGCGCACCCAGGGCTTTTTGTGCCTGTTCGGCGGGCTTTTGATCGCCTTTGCAAAGGAGATTCTCACCACCATCGGCGTCCTGTGAGATCGTGAGATTTCTTGAGAAACCGCAAGGATTCTCAAGACTGGACGCTACGGGGAAATGCGTCTCACCGTGAGACGCATTTCCCCAAAGCCTGTTTCAGCTGTAGTTGACAAATTCTCCGGGCGTCATGATCCTGGGGCGCTTGATCCCGGATTCAAGAAAGTCTTTGTCGCCTGTGACAAGAATATCCGCCTTTGCTTGCAAAGCGGCTCGAAGGATAGGCCGATCCTTTATGTCCCTGATCTTTTCCTCAGCATCTGCTGTTTTGGTAGGGATGGGAACAAGCTCCAGCGTTATAAGCGCGAGAGACAGAAATGCGTCAAGCGCAGCTTTTTTATGGGGAAATTTCTTGTTGAATATCCGCTTTACCTCATCCACATTCTGCTCACATATCATCCCGTGATACGGATAAACCGCCGCCTTCATGTAGGCGCGGTATGGAACGCTGTTTGGAAACAGCGCCGCAGAAATGAGGACATTGGAATCTATCAGCACCCGCATCGGTTAATCCTCGTCCCGCATTTCCTTGATAAGCGTCATGACGTCATCATCCGAAGTGATCCCAGCCCGTTCTGCTTCACCGGACATCTCCTGCTGAAGCACCTGCATGGCGTAAATGGCAGAATTGACGATGCGGACGGTATTCCCCTCCACGATGAAAGACACGCGATCCCCGTTTGAGACGCCCAACACCCTCCGAACATCTTTGGGGATCGTGACCTGCCCCTTTGCCATGACCTTGGCATTGTCAACAAAAGCATTCGCATTCATAGCGCCGTACCTCCTTGCGTATGGAAAGTAGGGAATTTCCTACTTCTATTATATCCAGCGGTATGGAGATATGCAACTACAATTTTCGGAAAATCTGTTTTGTGAGGTGAACGAAATTAGTGATAACTGGATCGTAAGCAACCTTGAAAACGCCCTCGCTACATGGAACGAGAAGCTGGCCGAGCTATGGCAGCTTATCACGCAGACCCCGCAATCGTTTAAGGGCGGGCAGATATGGAGTGTTATCGTCGGCATCAACTCGGCCTTGCAGGGCATCGGCTACGGCCTGCTGGTACTGTTCTTTGCTATGGGCGTATTCGGCGCGGCGGCATCCTTCCGGGAATTACAGCGCCCGGAGTTCGCCCTGCGCCACTTTATCCGTCTGGCCGCCGCGAAAGTGGCCGTCAGCCGGGGCATGGAGATCATGACCGCCATT
>CANQKJ010000221.1 GCA_947624465.1 uncultured Oscillospiraceae bacterium | reverse complement strand
CCGCGCCCGCACCGTGGAGGGGACCCAGGGCACCGTCACCTTTGCCGACGTGGCCGGCGCCCAGGAGGAGAAGGCCGAACTCCAGGAGCTGGTGGATTTTTTGAAGGACCCGGACAAGTTCATCCGCCTGGGCGCCCGCATCCCCAAGGGGGTGCTGCTGGTCGGCCCGCCCGGAACGGGCAAGACCCTGCTGGCCCGGGCCGTGGCCGGCGAGGCGGGGGTCAGGTTCCTGTCCATCTCCGGCTCCGACTTTGTGGAACTCTATGTGGGCGTGGGCGCCAGCCGCGTCCGGGACCTGTTCGACCAGGCCAAGAAGGAGTCCCCCTCCATCGTGTTCATCGACGAGATCGACGCCGTGGGCCGCCAGCGTGGCGCGGGCCTGGGCGGCGGCCACGACGAGCGGGAGCAGACGCTGAACCAGCTTCTGGTGGAGATGGACGGCTTCGCCGCCAACGAGGGGGTCATCGTGCTGGCCGCCACCAACCGGCAGGACATCCTGGACCCCGCCCTGCTCCGTCCCGGCCGGTTCGACCGGCAGGTATACGTGGGCCGGCCCGATATGCAGGGCCGGGAGGACATCCTGAAGGTCCACACCCGGAACAAGCCCCTGGCGGAGGATGTGGACCTCAGGGAGATCGCGCGGGAGACCACCGGGTTCACCGGGGCCGACCTGGAGAACCTGATGAACGAGGCGGCCCTGCTGGCCGCCAAGCACGACCAGCCCTTCATCACCCTCTCCGACGTGCAGGAGTCGGTGATCAAGGTCATCGCGGGGCCGGAGAAGAAGAGCCGTGCCCAGATCGCCGAGGACAGGCGCATCACCGCCTATCACGAGGCGGGCCACGCCGTGGTGAGCCGCGCCCTGCCCACCCAGGACCCGGTGCAGCAGATCACCATCGTGCCGAGAGGCCAGGCCCTGGGCATGACGGTCAACCGGCCCCAGGAAGACCGGGACCATGTGACGAAGCAGCGGCTGGTGGAGACCCTCTCCACCCTGCTGGGCGGCCGGGCCGCCGAGGAGACGGTGCTGGGCTTCGTCTGCACCGGCGCGGTCAGCGACCTCCAGCGGGCCACTCAGATCGCCCGGGACATGGTGACCAAGTACGGCATGAGCGACCGGCTGGGGGCGGTCACCTTCGACTCCGGCCACGACGAGGTGTTCCTTGGCCGCTCCATGGCCCAGGCCAGGCCCTACTCCGAGCAGACCGCCGCCCTCATCGACGAGGAGGTCCGCGCCCTGCTGGACGGGGCCTACGAGAAGTGCAGGGAGATCCTGCGGCGGGACCGGGACAAGCTGGATACCGTGGCCGGCTTCCTGCTGGAGCACGAGACCATGGACGCCAAACAATTCCAGGCGGTCTATGACGATCCGGCGGCGCTGAGCGGGCCGGAGCCGTCCGGCAAGGGAGATGAGACGGATGGATCAGGAACATGATACCCGCCCGCAGGAGGGATCGGAGCCGCTGCTGAAAAAGCTGCTGGCCCGGGACCCCTCCCCCGAACAGGAGGGGCCGGAGGAGACCGCGGAGCGGACCGGCGCCCAGGCCCGGAAGGCCGCCACCCCCGGCAGGGAGCTGTATATGAACGTGCGGTTCCTGGCGGTGCTCATGGCGGTCCTCATCCTGATCTTCACCTTTGTGGCCCGGATCGTGGTGGTCAGCGGCCCCTCCATGGAGGACACCCTCCACGGCGGGGACGTGGTACTGGTGTGGACCCTGGGCTACATCCCCCGGCAGAACGACGTGGTGGTGGTCACCCAGAAGACCTTTCAGGAGGACTCCATCATCAAGCGGGTCATCGCCACCGAAGGCCAGAGGGTGGACATCGACTATGATACCGGCACCGTGTATGTGGACAACGAGGCGGTCCGGGAGGACTATATCAAGGAGCGGATGCGCGTCCCCGGCTACGGCGAGGGGATCAACCACGTCACCGTGCCGGAGGGCTGCTGCTTTGTGATGGGGGACAACCGGAATGAGTCCGCCGACAGCAGGTATCCCGATATCGGCATCATCGACGAGCGGTGCGTCATCGGGCGGAGCATCTGCGTGTTCTTCCCCCTGGGGCACATCAGGGGACTGTAAGGAGGCGGCGCCGTGAACAAGCTCATCGACCGCATCCACGGTCTACTGGACCGGTCTCCCCGCCGTCTCTCCTGGCTTGCCTGCGCCCTGGGGGGCGGCGTCCTGGCCGTCCTGCTGCGGCTCGTCCAGCGGGCCACCGCCTTTGAGGGACCCCTGGGGCTGGCCATCCCCTTCGCCCCCGCCAGCGTGGTCCTGGTGTGCCTGCTGGCCATCACCGGGGCGGCGCTGATGATCCTGGCGGCCACCCAGCCCATCAACAAGCGCCCCTGGGCCAAGGGGCAGGCCCACCGGTGGGACCTGGCCTTCCTGGACCGGGAGGACAGGGTCTACCCCGTGCTGCTGGTCGCGGCGGCCTTCCTGGCCCTGGCGGCGGCCCCGGTGCTGTTCGTCAGGGGGGCCGGCCAGCTGAAGC
Organism: uncultured Oscillospiraceae bacterium; assembly: GCA_947624465.1. Classification (GTDB taxonomy): domain Bacteria; phylum Bacillota; class Clostridia; order Oscillospirales; family Oscillospiraceae; genus Enterenecus. The sequence goes on along the minus strand of CANQKJ010000221.1, from coordinate 1,015 downwards.
TGTACCTGGATATGGCGGGCCGCAGCGACCGGCCCAGCGACAACGGCTTCCTCGCCCTGCTCACCGCCGCCGCCGCGCTCCTGGCCTTCCTGGGGCTCCAGCAGATGGCCCGGGAGAGTTTCAGCCCCGGCCGGCGGGGACACGGAGGGTTCTCCGCCTCCCTGCCCGCCGTCACCGGCTGCGTGTGGCTGATGGAGTCCTTCCGGGCCCACGCCTCCGATCCGGTGCTGTGGGACTACGCCCCCCGGCTGCTGGCCATCGTGGCGGGGATGCTGTTCTACCTGGACTGCGCCGGTATGTCCACCGGGGCCGCCCGGCCCAAGCGGCTGCTGTGGCTGGCGGGTATGACCATCGTGCTGTCCGCCCTGTCCGCGGCGGACTGCCGGGAGGCCGGCGACCTGCTCCTGCTGGGCGCCCAGACCCTCACCGCCGCCGCTGTCCTGTGGCGGCTGCCCTCCAATCTGGAGGACCCGCCGGTGGTGGGCCAGCCCTACCAACCCATGCAAGTACCACCCCAAGAGGAGGAATCCACCCATGGATAAAGAGAAATTCTATATCACCACCCCCATCTACTACCCCAGCGACAAACTCCACATCGGCCACGCCTACTGCACCGTGGCCACCGACGCCATGGCCCGCTACAAGCGGCTCCGGGGCTGCGACGTGATGTTCCTCACCGGCACCGACGAGCACGGCATGAAGATCGAGGACAAGGCAAAAGAGGCCGGCGTCACCCCCAAGCAGTATGTGGACAATATCGTGACGGGTCCCCGGGGCGTGCTGGATCTATGGAAGCTGATGAACATCTCCAACGACCGGTTCATCCGCACCACCGATGATTACCACGTGAAGGCCATCCAGCGCATCTTCAAGCGGATGCACGACAACGGGGACATCTATAAGGGCAAATATGTGGGCAAATACTGCAAGCCCTGCGAATCCTTCTGGACCGAATCCCAGCTGGTGGACGGCAAGTGCCCCGACTGCGGCCGGGACGTGGTGGACGCGGAGGAGG
>CANQKJ010000220.1 GCA_947624465.1 uncultured Oscillospiraceae bacterium | reverse complement strand
CCGCCGTCCTCCAGCGGCTGCGGGAGATCAAGCTGGCCAACAAGGTGCGCCTGTCCAACCTGATCCTCAAGCGCAACGGCCTGTACGTGGACCCCAACTCCCTGTTCGACGTGCAGATCAAGCGCCTCCACGAGTACAAGCGCCAGCTGCTCAACGTGCTTCAGATCCTCCATATGTATCTGGAGATCAAGGCCAACCCCAACGCCCCCTTCCAGCCCCGGGCCTTCATCTTCGCGGCCAAGGCGTCCGCCGGCTATATCATGGCCAAGCAGATCATCCAGCTCATCGTGGCCCTGTCCAAGATGACCAACAACGACCCCGACACCCGGGACAAGCTGAAGGTGGTCTTCATGGAGGACTACAATGTCTCCCTGGCCGAGATCATCTGCCCCGCCGCCGAGATCTCCGAGCAGATCTCCATCGCCGGCAAGGAGGCCAGCGGCACCGGCAACATGAAGCTGATGATCAACGGCGCGGTGACCCTGGGCACCCTGGACGGTGCCAATGTGGAGATCCATGAGCAGGTTGGGGACGACAACATCTTCCTCTTCGGTCTGAAGGCCAACGAGGTCAACGAGCTGTGGCAGAAGGGCTATCATCCCCTGGACTATGTGCGCGGCGACCCGGAGCTGAAGGCGGTCATGGACCTGCTCATGGGCGGCATCGGCGGTATGCACTTCGACGATATCGTCCGCTCCCTGACCACCAACAGCAAGGGCACCGCCGACCCCTATATGTGTCTGGCCGACTTCCACGACTATGTCCGGGCTCAACGCGAGGTATCCAAGGTCTACGCCGACCAGCGGAAATTCACCAATATGTCCCTGGTGAACACCGCCAAGGCGGGCTTCTTCTCCGCCGACCGGGCCGTGGAGGAGTATATGAAAAACATCTGGCACGCCAAGGTCAGCCGGTGAGCCGGCCTTCCTCTGGCGGCTGAGATACCAACCAAGGAGGGTTTCCCATGTGTCAGGTCTGCTTCGGCGTCGATGTGGGCGGCACCACCGTCAAGATGGGTCTGGTGACCCAGGACGGAGAGCTGCTGGAAAAGCAGGAATTCGTCTCCGCCCACGACGTGGAGGAGATGTTCGATAACATCGCCGCCCACATGAAAGAGGTCCTGGGCCACTTCCCCGACTATGCGTGCGTGGGCGCCGGCGTAGGCGTGCCCGGCCCGGTGATGGAGGAGCGCTTAGTCCACGGCTGCGCCAACCTGGGCTGGGGCGACGTGGATGTGGCCGGCGAGCTGGGCCGCCGCACCGGTCTGCCCGTCAAGGTGGCCAACGACGCCAACCTGGCCGCCATGGGCGAGATGTGGCAGGGCGCCGGCCGGGGCTGCAGGGACCTGGTGCTGCTCACCGTGGGCACCGGCGTGGGCGGCGGCCTGATCAGCGGCGGCCGCATGATCACCGGCTCCACCGGCGGCGGCGGCGAGGTGGGCCACATCCCCACCTCCTTCCACCCGGACTGGCAGTGCGGCTGCGGCAAGTACGGCTGCCTGGAGACCACCGCCTCCGCCAGCGGCATCATCCGGGCCGCCCGGCAGTTCTCCCCCTTCAAGGAGCAGGAAAAGGTCACCGCCAAGGACGTGTTCGACGCGGCCAAGGCGGGGACGTGAACGCCCAGCGGGTGGTGACCGAGGCGGGCCACGCCCTGGGCCACTGCGCCGCCATCCTGACCTGCATCCTCAACCCGGAGATCATCCTCATCGGCGGCGGCGTGTCCGCGGCCGGCCGGATGCTGATGGAGCCCGTGGAGGAGACCTTCAAGCTGGAGGCCTTCGGCCCCAGCTCCCACATCCCCTTCGCCCGGGCCCAGCTGGGCAACGACGCCGGCATCCTGGGCGGCGCGGCCATGTTCTTCTGCGAATAATACATATCGCCGGGCCGGCTTTTCCGCCGGCCCGGCCTGATAAGGAGATGCTTTTTCATGCTGAAACTCGATCTGTCCAACCTGGAGGGCGCGGTGTCCCAGGAGCAGCTCACCGCCATGGCGGCCGAGGCAGCCGCCGCCCACGAAAAGCTGTACGATCCCGCCGCCCCCGGCTCCGACTACGTGGGCTGGGTGCGCCTGCCCGAGAACTACGACAAGGAGGAGTTCGCCCGCATCCAAAAGGCGGCGGCCAAGATCCGCTCCGACTCCGACGTGCTGGTGGTCATCGGCATCGGCGGCTCCTATCTGGGGGCTCGTGCCACCCTGGAGGTGTTCCCCGCCCAGGGCATCGAGATCTGCTTCGCCGGCTGCTCCCTCAGCCCCAACGAGCTGAACAGGGTGCTGGACAAGGTCCGGGGCAAAAACTGGTCCATCAACGTGATCTCCAAGTCCGGCGGCACCACCGAACCCGCCGTGGCCTTCCGGGTGTTCCGGGACGCCCTGGTGAAGCAGTACGGCGCGGAGGCCAACGGCCGCATCTACGCCACCACCGACAAGGCCAAAGGCGCTCTGAAGGGCGTGGCCGACGCCAACGGCTGGGAGACCTTCGTGGTGCCCGACGACGTGGGCGGCCGCTACTCCGTGCTGTCCGCGGTGGGTCTGCTGCCCATCGCCGCCGCCGGGGTGGACATCGCCGAGCTGATGGGCGGCGCCCACGACGCCATGGCGGCCTTTGACAAGCGGGACATGAGCAATCCCGTGTGGCAGTACGCCGCCGCCCGGAACCTGCTCTACCGCCAGGGCAAGAAGATCGAGCTGTTCTGCACCTACGAGCCCTCCTACTCCTTCGTGGGCGAGTGGCTCAAGCAGCTCTTCGGCGAGTCCGAGGGCAAGGACGGCAAGGGCATCTTCCCCGCCTCCGCCCAGTTCACCACCGACCTCCACTCCCTGGGCCAGTATATCCAGGACGGCGAGCGCCACCTGTTCGAGACGGTCATCTACGTGGACGACACCGGCTGCGACGTGGCCATCCCTTACAGCGACGACAACGGCGACAACCTGAACTACCTGGCCGGCAAGCCCCTGAGCTTCGTCCGGGAGATGGCCTTCCGGGGCACCCTGGCCGCCCACAAGGACGGCGGCGCCCCCTCCGTCGTCATCCGCATGGACAGGATGAGCCCCCGGGCCTTGGGCGAGCTGTTCTACTTCTTCGAGCTGTCCTGCGGCGTCAGCGGCCACATGCTGGGGGTCAACCCCTTCAACCAGCCCGGCGTGGAGGCCTACAAGAAGAACATGTTTGCCCTGCTGGGCCGTCCCTGAGCCGACAAGATACACGAATTTGGGCCCATCCGCCGCGGATGGGCCCTTTTCCTCTTGAAATGCGGCGAAATGTGTGGTATCATCTTGAAGTGATTTTTTATCCTCTGAACGAAGGGAAGATTTTATATGTCCGGACATTCCAAGTGGCATAACATCCAGAAGACCAAGGGCGCGGCCGACGCCAAGCGCTCCGCCGCCTTTACCAAGATCGCCCGGGAGATCATCGTGGCCGTCAAGACCGGCGGCAGCGGCGATCCCGCCAACAACTCCCGCCTGGCCACCGTCATCGCCAAGGCCCGGGCCGCCAACATGCCCAACGACAACATCAAGCGCACCATCGAGAAGGCCGTGGGCTCCGGCAATACCGACAGCTACGAGGCCATCAACT
>CANQKJ010000219.1 GCA_947624465.1 uncultured Oscillospiraceae bacterium | reverse complement strand
TCGCACTCTCTTTTTGCGTTTTTGAAGGTGTTTCCGCTCATCGGGAGCAGCCAGCGGTCTTGCCAGCCGCCGGCCAGAGAAACGGATGCCGACAAACAGTCAATCAGCATATGACCCTCCCCGCTATGAGGTTTGCGGGGACGCAGGGTGGACAACCTCGGAGGCCGCTGGCAAACGGCCTCGCCTCTCACCGCTCCGGCGCTGCGCCGGTCCGGCAGCGTGAGAGTTCGCATACCCCCGATCCCAGCCGGAGGGATCGAAGGACACACGCGGCGTTTTGCCGCAGCCGAGTTCAGCGGCCTTGTGTCCGCGGCGTCGCCGGAGCCTCCCGTGAGGTCCCGGCGCAGGGTGTTGTCACCCCTATGCCGCATTCGTGCTCAACGGTTTACAAAAAAATAGAGACAGACGCCGGAACAGAGTTCCTCTCCCCAGTGATTTCAAGGGTTCGGCCACTTTGGAAGCGCCTGTTTTTTCGGAAATTGACCGGAAACGAAGAACGATGCCAATGGGTGAACTGCGCCCATCTGAACGTAACTCTGAAAATGAGGAGTATTTATATATGAGTCAAATTGAAGAATTAAAGGGCCTTGAAAAAACGCTCAGGGAACAGTTGAATAAACTGGACAAGCACAACCGTCAGGGGAGCAAAGAAACACAAAAGCGCTATCGTGAGACTTGCACACGCTTTTTGCGTCATCTGGCCAGAAATTTTCATCTACGGAAGTTAAATAACATCAGCGGCAAGCATCTGGTCAGTTATGTGGAGTATATGCAGAAGAAAGGACTGGCTGCCTCTACCATTAAGACCGAACTGTCCGGTATCCGGTTCTTCCACGACAAGATGGATGCCAAGTACCGTTTGCCCTCCAATGATCAGTTGGGCATTGAGTTGGAGCGCCGCCGCTTCGGCGGGGTAAATCGTGCCTGGACGCCGCCGGAGTTCAACCGCCTCCTGATGACCGCTCTGTCCGAGGACCGCTACGACTACATGCTGGCCTTTTATCTGGCCCGCTATGCCGGACTGCGGGTCCACGAGTGCTTCCGCATCGACACAGCCATCGCGGAGGATGCTCTGCGGGAAGGGGCCATCACCATCAAGGGCAAGGGCGGCAAGGTTCGCACCGTGCCCATCAATGAACAGATCGCCATTGCGCTGCGGGAGATGCTTCGCCGCACCAAACGGGGACACAAGCTGCTGGTGCCCGACGATATGCCCACCGACGACGCCATTTACGGCGTCCAGAAGTTCCTGCTGGATCATCGGAAGGAACTCCGCGACGAGGGCGACGAGCGCCCCCTGACCTTCCACGGACTTCGCCATACATATGCCGCAGAGAAGTATCAATCCTTGATTAAGGCCGGTAAGCGGGCACTGGACGCTCACCTTGAAGTCTCCGAACTCCTGGGCCATGAGCGCCCCGATGTCACCGACATCTATCTGGCCTCCACAAAGAAGGATGAGAATGGTAAATAATAGGATAACCGGCTCTGTTCCAGCGCATACTGACCCCGGAGGCGATGCAATGGAACCACAGACGGTCACGATCGGCGAGGTCACCTATGAGCTGCGGCGGGTCTTTCAGGGCACACGGCCTCTCGCCGAGCTGATGGTGGAGCGGCTTGCCCAGAATATCCCAGTGACCCGGAGCGTTGACGGGGAGGACGCCCATGCGGTATAATCATATCAGTGGGCCGGTTCACCGGAGGAGGCGAGCATGAAAACCGGCAGATTCACACTGGGCTTCGCCTACCTGCGGCTCTCCAACGAGGAGGCCCAGGGCGGGGAATCGTCCAGTATCACCAATCAGCGCATGATCGTGCAGAACTACTGCAAACAGAACGGCATCACCCTCGTCCGGGAATTCGTGGACGATGGCTGGTCCGGCGGAAACTTCGACCGCCCCGGCTTCAAGGAGATGCTGCGCCAGCTGGAGCAGGGCAAGGCCAATCTGGTCATCACCAAGGACCTGTCCCGCCTGGGCCGTGATATGCGGGAGGCCAGCTACTACGCCGAGCAGTTCTTCCCGGAGCACGGCATCCAGTATATCGCCATCGCGGACAACTTCGACACGGAGCATGACAACGTCCTGGCGCCCTTCCTGTTCGCCATGAACGAGGTCTATCTCCGGGACGGCTCCCGCAAGGTGAAAGAGGTGCTGCGGAACAAGCGGGAGAACGGCCAGTACTGCGCCTGTCCGCCCTACGGCTACCGCAAGGATCAGGAGAACAGGAACCGCCTGGCCCCGGACGAGATGACCGCCCCCGTGGTGGAGCGCATCTTTGAGCGGGCGGCGGCGGGGGACTCCTCCCGGAAGATCGCCCTGGACCTGAACGCCGACGGCATCATCCCCCCGCTGAAATACCGGGTGCTGTACCGGGACGAGTTCAGCGAGGAGGGGGCGGCCCGGGCGTCCGACATGTGGAACTACACCACCGTGAAGCGCATCCTGAAAAACCAGGTCTATCTGGGCCATACCCTGCTGGGCAGGAGCCGGAAGGTGAGCGTCAAGTCCAAAAAGAAGATGGCCGTCCCCCGGGACCAATGGGCGGTGACCAACGACACCCACCCGCCGCTGGTGGACAAAGCGCTGTTCCAGCGGGCCCAGGAGAACCTGGGCCGGGGCACCCGCAACTACCAGGCATACGACCACGTGCGGAAGAGCATCTTCGGCGGCATCGCGGTGTGCAGCAGATGCGGGTACTCCCTTTGCTCCTGCGGCACGGTCTACAAGGGCGAGCGGGAGAAGTACTGGTACCTCTCCTGCACCCACCAGCGCCAGGACATCCCCGACCCCTGCGAGGGGGTGCGCATCCGCTACACCGACCTGGTGGAGCTGGTGCGGCGGGATCTGAACGACCTGCTGGCCCTCAGCGACCAGGAGGTGGAGCAGTTGGTGCAGGAGGCCGTCCAGCGGGTGGGCAGTACGGTGAACCTGGAGCTGCGGAAGCAGAAAAAGGAGTGGGCGGAGGCCCGGGTGGCCACCATCGACAAGATGGTCACCAAGCTCTACGCCGACAACGCGGAGGGAAAGGTCGATGACGACCGGCTGAATCGTCTGGTGGGCGACCTGGAGCGGGAGTCCGCCGGACTGAAGGCCACGCTGGAGGAGTTGAGCGCCCCCAGCCCGGAGCAGGAGGCAGCGGACAGGTACGCCCGTTTCTTTGAGCTGGCCCGACAGTACACCCATCTGGAGACCCTGGACCGGGACACGCTGGTTACCTTTGTGGACCGCATCGAGGTCGGCCCCAAGGTTTATGCCGACGGCAGCCACAAGATCCCCGCCCGCAGCCATCAGCCCTACCGCCAGAGCGTGCGGATCTTCTACAAATTCATCGGCGCGCTGGAACCGGACGGCCAGGAGCCGGACGATCAGGAGTCGGATGTCCAGGAGCCCCAGCCCCAGGCAGGGTAGGGGTCGGCGTCCCACTCCTTCTTGAAGGGGTTGGTGTCCCACTCCAACAAAATCAGGTATGTCTCCATCTTAAAAGACCCTTTTGTTGTGATTCTGCACAGAAATGTCCCCAAAAAGCCGGCAATATGCCGAAGCAAATGGGAAATAAAGGAGAAAAAGGGCCGTTCAAGTTGGGGTAGGTACACCAAGGGAGGTCGGCGTCAACCTGAAGCAGGGCTACAA
>CANQKJ010000218.1 GCA_947624465.1 uncultured Oscillospiraceae bacterium | reverse complement strand
ACTCGGCGTTTTTCAGCGCCGGGATCATGGAGAACACCCGCCTCTGCTCCCCCCATTTGAGGTGGGTCTGAAAGCCCACGATGTTATAGAGCGTGCCCTCGGAATTGTCCCGGCGGAGCTGGACCACCGCGTAGGGTTCCCTCCCCGTCCTGGGGTCGGGCAGGCCTTTGGGCTTCAACGGGCCGAAACAGAGGGTCTGGACGCCCCGCCGCGCCATGACCTCCACGGGCATACAGCCCTCGAACACGTTTTTGTCCTCGAAGCCGTGGACCTCCGCCTCCTCGGCGGCGCACAGCTCCCGCCAGAAGGCCAGGTACTCCTCCTCGGTCATGGCGCAGTTGATGTAGTCCGCCGTCCCCCGGTCGTACCGGGAGGCGAACCAGGCCCGGTCCATGTCCACGCTGTCAAAGGTGACGATGGGGGCCGCCGCGTCAAAGAAGTTGAGGTATCTGCTCTCCGGGAACAGCCCCGCGATGGTCTGGGAGAGGGCGTCGGAGGTCAGCGGACCGGTGGCGATGACGACCTCCCCGCCGGGGATATCGGCGACCTCACCCTCCGTCACGGTGATGTTGGGGTGAGAGCGGACGGCCCCGGTGACGGCGCGGGAGAACCGCTCCCGGTCCACGGCCAGGGCGCCGCCGGCCTCCACCCGGGTGGCGTCGGCGCATTTGAGGATGAGGGACCCGCACCGGCGCAGCTCCTCTTTCAGCAGGCCCACCGCGTTCTCCATCTGGTCGGAGCGCAGCGAGTTGGAGCAAACCAGCTCGGCAAAATCCGCGCTGTGGTGGGCCGGGGTCATCTTCCCCGGCTTCATCTCCCGGAGCGTGACGGATATCCCCCGCTCCGCCAGCTGCCAGGCGGCCTCGCACCCGGCCAGCCCCGCGCCGACAACAGTGACCTGCCTGCTCATTGGGCGCTTTTTTTGACCGCGGACCGCCTGGCGGCGGTCTTTTTCGCCGCGGTCCCGGACGCCGCCTTCTTCCCGGCGGATCTTGCTGCCGATTTCTTTGCCGCCGTCTTGGCAGAGGGCTTTTCGGCGGTCTCGGAGGAGGCAGCCGCCGCCGTCCGGCGGTAGCCCCGCTTGTCCTCGGGGGTGAAGTTGGAGCACTCGGGATTGGCGCAGAAGGGCCGCCTGAAGCCCTTGCCGGACAGCTTGAACATGGTCTGGCCGCAGACGGGGCAGTTGTCCTTCACCGGCACATCCCAGGTCATGAAATCGCACTTTTTGCGCTCGTCCCTGGAGTTCAGATGCTCGCAGCAGTAGTAGGTGTACTGCTTTTTGGTCTTCTTGCTCACGCCGGTGCGCTTCACCAGGCGGCCGCCGCATTTGGGACAGCGGCCCGGCATCTCTACCACCAGCGGCTTGGTGAAGGTACACTCGGGATAGCCGGGACAGGCCAGGAATCTGCCAAACCGACCGGACTTGACCACCATTTTCCGGCCGCACAGGTCGCACACCTCGTCCGACTCCTCATCGGGCACCCGGATGCGCTCCCCGTCCAAGTCGGTCTCCGCCTGTTTCAGTTCCCTGTCAAAGCTGCCGTAGAACCGGGACAGCACCTGCTTCCACTGGACCTCGCCGGACTCCACCTTGTCCAGCTCGTCCTCCATCTGGGCGGTGAAGGCGGTGTCCACGATATCGGGGAACTTCTCCCGCATCAGGCCGGTGACCACCTCGCCCAGAGGGGTGGCACGGAGATACTTTCCCTCCTTCACCACATACTCCCGGTCGGTGATGGTGGAGACGGTGGGGGCATAGGTGGAGGGCCGGCCGATGCCCTTCTCCTCCAGGGCCCGGATGAGGGTGGCCTCGGTGTACCGGGCCGGGGGCTGGGTGAAGTGCTGGTCGGGGGTCAGCTTTTTCAGATCCAGCTTCTCCCCCGCTTTCAGGTCAGGGAGCGGGGACTGAGGGGCCTCCTCGTCGTCGTCCCGGCTCTCCTCATACACGGCGGTGAATCCGTTGAATTTCACGGAGGAGTGGCTGGCCCGGAACTGATAGCCGGCGGACTCCACCTCGATGGACACGCTGTCGTATACGGCGGCGGCCATCTGACAGGCCAGGAAGCGGCTCCAGATCAGCTTATAGAGCCGGTACTGCTCCGGGGTCAGGCTTTTGCGGATGGCCTCGGGCTCCAGGGTCACGTCGGAGGGCCGGATGGCCTCGTGGGCGTCCTGGGCGCTGCCGTTGGACTTATACCGCCGGGTCTTCTCGGGATAGTACTGCTTTCCGTACCGGCTGGTGATGAACTGCCGGGCGGCGGAGAGGGCCTCTTCGGACAGGCGGAGGGAGTCGGTACGCATATAGGTAATAAGGCCCACGGTGCCCACGCCCTCCACGTCCACGCCCTCGTAGAGCTGCTGGGCCACCGACATGGTGCGCCGGGGGGTCATGTTCAGCTTCCGGGACGCCTCCTGCTGGAGCGAGGAGGTGATGAAGGGCGGCGCGGGGGTGCGGTGCTTGTCCTGCCGCTTGACAGAAGTAACAGTAAAGGGGGACCCCTTTACGGAATCCAGCACCTCCTGGGCCTGCTCCTGAGAGGCCAGCTCCATCTTTTTGCCCCTGCCGTAGAACTCGGCCTGGAAGCCGCCCCGGTTGGGGGCGATCCGGGCCAGGTCGGCGGTGATGGACCAGTACTCTTTCGGCACGAAGGCGCGGATCTCCTCCTCCCGCTCCACCGCCATGCGGGTGGCGACGGACTGCACCCGTCCGGCGGACAGCCCCCGGCGGATCTTCTTCCACAGCAGGGGCGAGAGCTGGTAGCCCACGATGCGGTCCAGCACCCGCCTCGCCTGCTGGGCGTCCACCAGGTTCTGGTCGATGTCCCTGGGCGCGGCGATGGATTCAGTGACCACCTTCCGGGTGATCTCGTTGAAGGTGACCCGGCAGGTCTTGTCCGCCGGCACCCCCAGAACGGAGCGCAGGTGCCATGAGATGGCCTCTCCCTCCCGGTCAGGGTCGGTGGCAAGATAGACCCGCTGGCTGGCCTTGGCGGCTTTGCGCAGCTCGGTGATGGTCTCGCCCTTGCCCGCGATGTTCTCATACTCCGGCTCAAAGGTGGTCACGTCCACCCCCAGCCTGCTCTTGGGCAGGTCCCGGACGTGACCCATGGAGGCCTTCACCTCATAGTCGGGGCCCAGATATTTGCCGATGGTCTTCGCCTTTGCCGGCGACTCCACGATTACCAGATTCTTCTTTGCCATAGATCGCACTTACTCCATTTTCAGTTTTACCGCTGCCTTGAAGCGCTTGCCGCTCTCCTCGGTCACATAGCCCTGGATCTGCAGCAGGGTCATGGCGGACAGCACCCGCCGGGTGGGGATCTGCGTCCTCTCCACCACGTCGTCGGTTTTGAGGGAGCCCCCCTCCAGCGCCAGGAGGATGGCCCGCTGGTCGTCTGTGAGCTTGCCCGCCGTCTCCTCGGCGGTCAGGACAGGCAGCTTTGGCTTCTTCTCAAACCTGATCACAGCTGGTTCCGCCCCATCCTGTTTGGGGTCCTTCGACTTTTGGGGACCTGAGGGCTCCGGCGCCGCCACTGTGCCCTCCAGCCGCTGGCGCTCCGTCTCCGGGTCGAGGGGTTCGGCCGGTTTCAGCTTGTTGGGAAAGAGGTCCAGAAACTCGCATAGCACATCCCCCGCGGAGAGGATCAGCTTGGCGGCGCCC
>CANQKJ010000217.1 GCA_947624465.1 uncultured Oscillospiraceae bacterium | reverse complement strand
ACGCCCCAGTGGGCGTAGCCCATCAGGATGACCTCGGTGTCGCAGTTGGTGGAGAAGGGGACGCCCGCCGCCTTCAACTCCTCCCGCAGCTCCCGGTAGTTGTAGATCTCGCCGTTGTAGGCGATGACGTACCGGCCGTCGGGGCTGTACATGGGCTGGCTGCCGCCCGCCAGGTCGATGATGGACAGCCGCCGGTGGGCGATGGCGCAGTGGTCGTCCACATAGTAGCCCTCGCCGTCGGGGCCGCGGTGCCTGATGGTGTCGCCCATGGCGTGGAGGGCGTTGACGTCGGGAACGGAGCGGGAGATGAAGCCGGTGATGCCGCACATAAAATGAGCCTCCTGTCGAGGTGGTAGGACCCGTTTGAAAACAGGCGCGCATAGCTTTTTATAGAATACGGCCTGGGGAGAAAAAAGTCAAGAGCCGGGGAACGATCCGGGCGGCGGGCCTCAAAATTTTCAGCGGGGCGAAAAAAGGCGCGGCGGCCCGCGCAAACGGCGGGCCGCCGCTCTATTTTCAGGAGGAAAAACATCCTTCGTGAACGGAAAGAGATCAGACCAGGGTGATGAAATCCCGGCTGGCGTAACCCTCCTGGCCGTCCAGGGACACCAGATACCAGTTCTGATACTGGTTGACGACGGTGAGCCGGGCGCCGTCGTAGGCCCTGGCGATGACGGGGGCGGAGGTGGAGGGCCGGGAGCGGATGTTGAGATAGCCCCAGTCCACGTCCACCACGCCCTGCCGGGGGGCGGCGGGCTCCAGGAAGGGGATGCCGAAGTATTCGGTCAGGGACAGCACGATGTTCCGGGCGATGGCGTCCAGGTTGTTTTTGACCCAGGTAGCGTCGTCAGGGTTGTCGTGGTAGCCCAGCTCGATGAACACCGAGGGGGCCCGGGGCTGGCGCACCTCGCCGATGGCGGTGGTGGCCTCGGTCCGCACGCGGTTGGGCAGGGGGTAGATGGCCTTCAGGTTGTCGGCCACGATGGTGGCGGCCCGCTTGCCGTTGGCGCTGCCGGGGTAGTAGTAGACGATGATCCCCCGCACATTGCCGTAGTTGCTGGGGGGCGCGGCGTTGGAGTGGAGCGCCAGGTGGAGATCGTAGGTCCCGGCGTTGGAGGCCCGGATGGAGGAGGCCGCCGTCATCTCCGGGGTGTTGCGGGTGTAGCGGATGCCGGAGGCGTTGAGATAGGGGACCATGGCGTCGGCCAGGCGGTTCATCCACTCCTCTTCGGTGCCGCCGTTTACGTATTGATTGCCCTCCTGGGTGGAGGGGGATAAGTAGATTACAGGCATAGGAAAACCCTCCTTTGTGCCCATCCTATGACGGACAAAAGGAGGGTGTTCATACGCCCAGCCGCCGGGCCAGGTCCGCGAACTGTTCCAGGCTCAGGGCCTCTCCCCGGACGGCCTCCGGCAGTCCGCAGTCCAGGATGACTTGCCGCAGTTCGTCCCTGGAGCGGTCCCTCCCGCAGGCGGAGGACAGGGCGTTCAGCAGCGTCTTGCGCCGCTGGGCGAAGGCCGCCCGGACGACTTTGAACAGCGCTTCCGGGGGGACGTCCACCGGGGGCGTCTCCCGGACATCCATCCGCACCACGGCGGAGGTCACCTTGGGGGCGGGGAGGAAGCACCCGGCGGGCACGTCGAACAGCAGCTTACAATCGGCGTAATACTGACACAGCAGGGTGAAGGCCCCGTAGTCCGCCGTCCCCGGCGCGGCGCAGACGCGGCGGGCCACCTCTTTTTGGATCATCACCGTCACCGAGCGGAACAGGCCGCTCTCCAGCAGTTTGGTGAGCGCCGGGGTGGTGATGTTGTAGGGCAGGTTGGCGCACACATGGGGAGTCAGGCCGTCCAGCCTGTCGGAGACGAGGGCGGCCAGGTCCAGCTTCATCACGTCGCCGGGGACCACCTCCACGTTGTGGAAGTCCGCCAGCGTCTCGGCCAGCACGGGCAGGAGGGAGCGATCCAACTCCACCGCCGCCACCTTCCCGGCCCGGGCGGCCAGCTCCCGGGTGAGGCACCCCACGCCGGGGCCGATCTCCAGCACGCCGCAGCTTTTGTCCAGCCCGGCGGCCTCGGCGATTTGCCGGGGGACCCAGTCCGCGATGAGGAAGTTCTGCCCCAGGGACTTGGAGAAGCGGAACCCATGCCGCGCCAGCAGGTCCTTTACGTCATGGATGTTCGTGAGGTCCATCGAAACACCTCCTCTGGGCAAGTTGCCTGCCGACCCCCTTTCGCAAAAGGGGGTGCCGAGCGCAGCGAGGCGAGGGATTTTCTCCGCCCTTTTACCTCTGCTTCCTGATCCGCTTCTCATAGGCCACCCGGCGGGGGTCGTGCCCCTCGGGGACCGATACCAGCACGTTCCCACGGTACTGGAGGCCCCGGCGGCGGAGCAGCCCCTGCATGGCCTTGTTCTTCTTGTGGGTGTCCGCCCGGAGCCAGCAAACGCCCCGCTCCAGTGCCAGCCGCTCGCACTCCTTCACCATCCGGTTGGACAGGCCGGAGCCCCGCCAACGGGAGGCCACGGCGCACCGGTGGAGGGTCACGTAAGGCTCGTCGGAGGCCCACTTGCCGTCGGTGATGGCGGCGTAGCTGGGGTCCTCTCCGGCGGCCAGGGTGAAGAAGGCCCCCACCTCGCCGCCGCAGTCCAGCACGAAGCACTCGCCTCGCGCCATGTCCGCCAGAAAATGGGCCCCGCTGGGATAGGGGGGATCATTGTCCTGCCACTGGTCCACGCCGTGGGCGCGAAGGTACTCCCGCGCCTCCTCCGCGATGGCCTCCATGGCGGGGATGTCGGCCTCGGCCGCGGGACGGCAGACGATCTCGTCCGGCAGGAGGGGCCGGCTCTGTTCCCGGTCCAGCTCCGCCAGCAGCTTTTGGTCCTCTTTGGAGGACAGGTCCAGCTTCCCGAACAGGTCGGGCCGCCGCTCCCGGGTCCGGGCGAGGGACCGCTTCCGCCGCCACCGCTCCACGGCGGCGTGGTCGCCGGTGAGCAGTTCCTCCGGCACGGACATCCCGTGCCACACCTCCGGCCGGGAGTACTGGGGGTACTCCAGCAGCCCGTCCCAGTGGCTCTCGTTCTCGAAGCAGGAGGGGTCGGCCAGCACGCCGGGGACGAGCCTGGACACCGCGTCGGCCACCGCCATGGCGGCGATCTCCCCGCCGGTGAGGACGAAGTCCCCCAGAGAAATTTCTTCGTCCACGCAGGAATCGATGAACCGCTGGTCCACCCCCTCGTAGTGGCCGCAGACCAGGATCAGGTGGTCGTGTTCCCAGGCCAGCCGCCTGGCGTCCGCCTGGGTGAAGGTCTTCCCGCAGGGGGAGAGGAAGACGGTGTGGGGCCTGCCCTCCGCCCGGGCGCAGAGATGCGCCGCCGTAGGGGTAGTCGTCCACCTGGTTCTGCTTGTTGGTGGTGTAGTCCCGGATCTGATGGGTCTCGATGCGTAAGAAGTCCCGCTCCTGGGCCCGGCCCAGGATGGATTCGGACAGCACGTCCCCCACCGTGTCGGGGAACAGGGTCATGATGTCGATGCGGTACATGGTCACATCCCCTCGATGAGCCGGACTTTGATATAGCCGCCCTCAATGTTGGTCTCCAGCACGAACTCGGGCACGGCGGGGATCAAAATTTCCCGCTCACCGCCCCGGACCACGTAGACGTTGTTGGCGGGGAGGTTGAGCACGTCGG
>CANQKJ010000216.1 GCA_947624465.1 uncultured Oscillospiraceae bacterium | reverse complement strand
TCAGAAAGGCTCTGGCACACGCTGTCCACCGTCTCCCGGTCCTGATCCAGCGTCAGGCAGAGCCGCTCGGTGGGCACCGGGTCGCCGGCGGCGAACAGGATGCCCTCGATGGCGGATTCCAGCTCTTTCAGTTCCATGCGGGGGCCTCCCCTCTCAGAATCAATAGCTCTCCACCGTCACGTTCAGTTCCGCCCCGACGTCCTCGCCGGTGCTGGTGACGGTGCAGTCCTCCGCCGTGCCCGCCAGATGGATGCGCTTGGCCCGGCACAGCTCCAAAATGGCCAGGAAGGTGGCCACCACCTCGGACCGGCTGCGGCTGGTGCGGAACAGCGCCCGGAACCGGGTCACCCCGAACTGGATCAGCCTGTCCAATATGGACCGGGCCTTGTCGGCCACGGGATAGGGCTCCCGGCCCACGATGCCCTCAAAGGCCCGGACCGGAGGCGGCATCTGGTTCCCCACCCGGGACAGCACCGCCCGAAGGGCCGCCGTAAGATCCTCTCTGTCGTGGAGATAGCGGTAGGCGCGGTCCGCCCGGACCGGCTCCGGCTGCTTGGTCAGGTAGTCCCGCCCAAACTCATACCGCCGGCCCAGAGGCTCCGCCGCCGCCTTGATCTTCAGGTAGGTCTCCTGGCTCTTATGCTCCTCCAGGGCGGCCATCAACTCCTCCATCTCGCTGAGGGCCACCTCGTCCTCGATGGACAGCAGCATCCGGGTCTTGATATACACCAGGTGGGCGGCCATGGTGACGAACTCGCTGGCCACCTCCAGGTTCAGCTCCTCCCGGCGGTCCATCCACTCCATGTACTGGTCCAGCAGCACGGAGATCTGGATGTCACGGATCTCGATCTTGTTCTTGCTCAGCAGATGGAGGATCAGGTCCAGGGGCCCGTCGAAGTCCTCCATATCCTCCTGCCTGGCCTTGACCACCTTGTCCAGGTGGTAGACGGGGGCCTCCACGGGCGTCCCTCCCTCCGGCATATCCACAAGTTAAAAATAGTATATCAAATCTTTTCACAAAATACAAGAGCGGCCCGGCAAAATTCGCCGGACCGCGGTGATCCCGGTCTCTCAGCCGGACAGCTTCTCCAGCGCGGCCCTGGCCGCCATCTGTTCCGACTCCTTTTTGGTGCGGCCCTCGCCCCGCCCCGCGGAGACGCCGTCCACCGACACCTCGGTGACGAACACGCGGCAGTGATCCGGGCCGGTCTCCCCCACCAGGCTGTAGCTCACCGGCCGGCCGGGAGTGCGCTGCACCAGCTCCTGAAGGGCGGTCTTATAGTCCCGGCCGGAGGACTCCTCTCCCTCCCGTCCCAGGATCAGCTTCTCGATAATGGGGCGCACCGCGTCCATGCCGCCGTCCAGATAGACGGCCGCCAGCACCGCCTCGGTGGCGTCCGCCAGGATGGAGGGCCGTTCCCGGCCGCCGCCGGCATCCTCCCCCCGGCCCAGCCGGAGGTGTCTGCCCAGGCCCAGGGACAGGGCCACCTGGTGGAGGGCAGTCTCGCACACCAGGGCTGCCCTGGTGCGGGTCAGCTCCCCCTCGGGCATATCGGGGTGCTCCCGAAAAAGGCGCTCCGCCGCCACCATGCCCAGCACCGAGTCGCCCAAAAACTCCAGCCGCTCGTTGCTGGTGAGACCCAGGCTCCGATGTTCGTTGGCATAGGAGCTGTGGGTAAGTGCGTGCTCCAGAAGGCCCCGGTCTCTGAACTGATAGCCCAGCTTCTGTTCCAGCGCGTCCATTGTTCTCCCTCCACGGAAAAAGCCCCGCGGAAGCGGGACTTTTTCAAAGTCAGCGGTGTCGTCTGTGGGGTCAGCCCTTGGGCTGATGCTCCTGAATGTATTGATAGAGATCGCCCACCGTCTTGATGCGGTCGATCTCCTCAGGCTCCATCTCGCCGATGCCGAACTGGTCCTCCAGGGCCAGGGACAGATCCACCAGATCCAGGGAATCGGCGTTCAGGTCCTCCACAAAGGCGGTCTCCATGGTGACGTCCTCGGAATCCTTGTCAAACTGCTGGGCGATGAGCTCCCGCAGGTCTTCAAATGAAATAGGCATAGTAACAACTCCTCTGTGATAACTGTTGACTCAACCGCTTGTGCCTCGGTTGGCAACATCATAGGAGGTTTGCCCTCTCCTGTCAATAGTCTTTTTGACGGAAATATAAAAAATTTTCCTCCGCGTCATCCGTCCGCCGGTTCGCCTTTGGCGGGCTGGACGGCCAGACGCATATGGTCCACGTTCTCGGTGATGTCGTCGATCAGGCCGGACCGGGTGAAGGCCACGGCCTGCCGGATGGCGTTCTTCATGGCGTATCCGTTGGAGGAGCCGTGGGCCTTGATGACCGGCTTGGCGATGCCCAGCAAAGCGGTGCCGCCCACCTCGTTGGAGTCCAGCAGCTTCTTGAAGTCCGCCACGCCGTCCTTGACCAGCAGATACCCCAGCTTGCTCCTGAGATTCTTCTTGAACATCTTCTTGATCTCGCGGGACAGGAAGATGGCGGTGCCCTCCAGCGCCTTCAAAAAGATGTTACCGGAGTAGCCGTCGGCCACGATCACGTCCACGGCCCCCTCCACAGCCTCGCGGGCCTCCACGTTGCCCACGAAGTTGATGCGGCCCTCCTCCTTGGCCTTTTGCAGCAGGACGTAGGCCTCCCGCTGGAGGTCGGTGCCCTTGGAAGGCTCCGCCCCGATGTTCAAAAGGCCCACCTTGGGCTCCGGGCGGCCCAGCACCCGCTCCGCGTAATAGCTGCCCATATAGGCGAACTGGAGCAGGAATTCCGGCGTTCCCTCGGCGGTGGCGCCGCAGTCGATGAGCACCGAGCCTCCGTTCCCGGTGGGCACCACCGGGGCCATGGCCGCCCGGCGGATGCCTTTGATCCGTTTGGTGAGCAGAGTGGCGGCCGACAGCAGCGCGCCGGTGGAGCCGGCGGACACAAAGGCGTCCCCCTCCCCGTTCTTTACCATATTCAGCCCCACCGTCAGGGAGGAGTCCTTCTTCTCCCGGAAGGCGGTGGCGGGGTTGTCGCACATTTCCACCACCTGGTCGGCGTGGATGACCTCAAGGCCCTTGGGCAGCTCCTCTGCCCCCTCCCGCTTCAGGGCGGCCAGGACGTCCTCGCCCCGGCCCACCAGGGCCACGTCCACCCCGTATTCCCGAATGGCCGCCAGGGCGCCCTGCACGGGGGCCTGGGGGGCGTTGTCGCCGCCCATGGCGTCTACGATGATACGCATTTCTTTCGCTCCTTCTCTAAAGTTCCTCCGCCAGCTTGTCCACGATGGCCAGCGACCGGCGGGACAGCTCCGCGTTTTTGTTCCGCTTGCCCTTGACCCTGCGGTCCAGGGGCGGCATGATGCCAAAATTCACGTTCATGGGCTGGAAGTCGGCGACGCTCTCGTTGCTGACGTACAGCGCCAGGGCGCCGATGGCCGTCTCTCTGGGGAAATCTACGGGCGGTTTCCCTGTCAGGCGGCGGGCCAGCTCCACCCCCGCCAGAAAGCCGGAGGCGGTGGACTCCACATACCCCTCCACCCCGGTGATCTGTCCGGCAAAGCAGACGCGCTCACTGCCCCGCACCCGGTAATACCGGTCCAGCAGCCGTGGCGAATCCAAATAGGTGTTCCGGTGCATGACCCCGTAGCGCACGTACTCGGCGTTTTTCAGCGCCGGGATCATGGAGAACACCCGCCTCTGCTC
>CANQKJ010000215.1 GCA_947624465.1 uncultured Oscillospiraceae bacterium | reverse complement strand
GGATCATCACCACAGAGTGCTCCTGCAGATTGTGGCCGACGCCGGGGATATAGGCGGTGACCTCGTAGCCGTTGGTCAGGCGCACACGGGCGATCTTCCGCAGAGCGGAGTTGGGCTTCTTGGGGGTGGTGGTACGCACCGCCGTGCAGACGCCGCGCTTCTGGGGAGAGGGCAGATCGGTCTCCTTGTTCCGCAGGGTGTTCAGGCCGTGCTGCATGGCGGGAGACGTGGACTTGTAGGTGACCCGCTCGCGGCCCTTCCGCACCAGTTGGTTAAAAGTAGGCATGATTTTCCTCCTTTCCATGAAGATATATTTTAACGACTAAACCAAAGTTTATTCGCTAAAACCGGATTTTTCCGCGCCGGTCAGACAGCCGCCGCCACGGCGGCCCCCACGGCGATGCCGCAGGCCCGCCCCAGGGCTTTCATGCTCTCCGCCCGCTCCACGGGGACGCCGGCCGCCTTCGCCAGCTCCTCCAGCGGGGCGGTGAGATGGGGGTCGGCGTCGGCCGCCAGAAAGAGCTTTTTGGCCCCGCCAACCGCCAGGGCCCGACGCACCTGCTTGACGCCCGCCACCTTGGCGGCGTGTTCCAGCTCGGTCAGCATCAGGGCACCTCCTTTTCGGGCAGTTCGCGCACCAGCGCAAGTTAGGATTATAGCATAGCAAGCCCCGCCAGTCAAGCACTTTTTGCCTGATTTGGCGGGGTTTTCGCACAAATTTGCGGTTTATTTCAGCGGGACGGATGGTCATTCAGCGGAAAAAGGCGCATAACAGCAGCCCTATGTGGACGATGAGCGCCGCCGGCACGGTGATGGTGAACTGTTTTTTCCTGATTTTGTGGTGGAAGATCAGCATCCCCAGAAGGCCCCCGGCGGCCCCGCCGAACACGGCGGCGCACAGCAGCGCCGCCTCCGGGACGCGGCTTCTGCCCAGCTTCGCCATCAGCTTGTCCCACCCGAACAGGACCAGGGTGATCAGGCTCATGACCCCCATCCAGACCAGCAGCAGCCTGACGGTTTCGCTCATAAACGGCCCCTCCCCCGCCTCTTTGAATGGAAACCATGCACAAAAACGGCCCGTCGTCAAATTTTCTCTTGACGCGGGCAGGCGTATTATGGTATTATAAAGTGCTTTTTTGTGCAACAGGAGGGAGGGGGCTACCCCTCCAACTTAAGTGCAGTATAGCAGAGCGCGGCGCAAAAGGCAAGAGCGGCAGGAAACTATACGACAACAGCGCCGGGCGTTTCACCCGGCCCGAAATCTGACGACTGGAGCGTGATGAAATGGCGAGAGCGGTCAAGGACGTGTACTACGGCAAGACCCTGCGCAAGAGCTTCGCCCGGGGCGAGGACATCCTGGAGATGCCCTACCTGCTGGAGATCCAGAAGAAGTCCTACAACTGGTTTCTGGAGACCGGCCTGCAGGAGGTGTTCAACGATGTCGACGCCATCACCGACTATGCCAACAACCTGGAGCTGACCTTCATCAGCTTCTCCATGGACGACCCCCCCAAGTACACCATCGAGGAGTGCAAGGCCCAGGACATGACCTACGCCGCCCCCATGAAGGTGCAGGTGCGCCTGCGCAACAAGGAGACCGGCGAGATCAAGGAGCAGGAGATCTTTATGGGGGACTTCCCCATCATGACCCAGGCGGGCACCTTCGTCATCAACGGCGCGGAGCGGGTCATCGTGTCCCAGATCGTCCGCTCCCCCGGCGTGTACTTCGCCCGCAACGCGGACAAGCAGGACAACATCACCTATGCCTCCACCGTCATCCCCTACCGCGGCGCCTGGCTGGAGTATGAGACCGATCTGTCCGACGTGTTCTATGTCCGCATCGACAAGAACCGCAAGCTGCCCATCACCTGCCTCATCCGGGCCATCGGCCCCCAGACCGACGCCGAGATCATCGATATGTTCGGCGAGGACCCCCGGCTGCTGGCCACCATGGAGAAGGACGCCTGCAAGACCCGGGAGGAGTCCCTGCTGGAGATCTACCGGAAGCTGCGCCCCGGCGAGCCTCCCACGGTGGACTCCGCCGTCTCCCTGCTGACCGCCCTGTTCTTCGACCCCCACCGGTATGACCTGTCCAGCGTGGGCCGCTATAAGTTCAACAAGAAGCTGGCCCTGTGGCCCCGCCTGTCCGGCCAGAAGCTGGCGGCCCCCGTGGTGGACCCCGCCACCGGCGAGATCGTGGCCGAGGCGGGCGAGATCCTCACCCGGGACCGGGCGAAGGAGCTGGAGCTGCTGGGCGTCAACGAGGCCCTCATCGAGGTGGAGGACCTCCACACCGGCGTCCACCTGGTCAAGGTGTTCTCCAACCACATGGTGGACATGAAGCCCTTTGTGGACTTCGACCCGGAGGAGGCCGGCGTCACCGAAAAGGTGTCCGCCGCCGTGCTGAAGGACCTGCTGGCCAAACGGGATGAGGAGAAGCTCTCCGAGGAGGACTTCAGGGAGCTCATCCACGACAGCCTGGAGGCCCTGATCCCCAAGCACATCACCGTGGAGGACATCATGGCCTCCATCAACTATCTGAACTGCCTGGCTTTCGGCGTGGGCAGCGCCGACGACATCGACCATCTGGGCAACCGCCGGCTGCGCTGCGTGGGCGAGCTGCTCCAAAACCAGTTCCGCATCGGCTTCACCCGCATGGAGCGGGTCATCCGGGAGCGGATGACCATCCAGGACCTGGACATCGTCACCCCCCAGTCCCTCATCAACATCCGGCCGGTGACGGCGGCCATCAAGGAGTTCTTCGGCTCCTCCCCCCTCAGCCAGTTCATGGATCAGACCAACCCCCTGGCCGAGCTGACCCACAAGCGCCGCCTGTCCGCCCTGGGCCCCGGCGGCCTGTCCCGGGACCGCGCCTCCTTCGACGTGCGGGACGTCCACTACTCCCACTACGGCCGCCTGTGCCCCATCGAGACCCCCGAAGGTCCCAACATCGGCCTGATCTCCTATCTGGCCTCCTACGCCCGCGTGAACCGCTACGGCTTTATCGAGGCCCCCTACCGCAAGATCGAGCATATCTTCGACGAGAACGGCAAGCCTGTCTCCGCCCGGGTCACCGACCAGGTGGAGTATATGACCGCCGACGTGGAGGACGAGTTCAACGTGGCCCAGGCCACCGAGCCGGTGGACGAGAACGGCTGCCTGCTCAACGCCCGCGTGGCCTGCCGCCACCGCAATGAGATCATCGAGGTGGACCGGGACCGGGTGGACTATATGGACGTGTCCCCCCGGATGATGGTGTCCGTGGCCACCGCCCAGATCCCCTTCCTCCAGAACGACGACGCCAACCGCGCCCTGATGGGCGCCAATATGCAGCGCCAGGCCGTGCCCCTGCTGACCACCGAGGCCCCCATCGTGGCCACCGGCCAGGAGTACAAGAACTGCCAGGACTCCGAGGTGGCCGTCCTGGCCGAGGGCCCCGGCACCGTCACCAAGGTGGACGCCACCGCCATCACCGTGGACTACGACGGCAAGGGCGAGAAGGAATACAAGCTCACCAAGTTCCTCCGCTCCAACCACGGCACCTGCATCAACCAGCGGCCCATCGTGGCCGTGGGCGACCGGGTGGAGGCCCGGGACACCCTGGCCGACGGCCCCTCCACCTCTCAGGGCGAGATCGCCCTGGGCAAGAACATCCTCATGGGCTTCATGACCTGGGAGGGCTACAACTACGAGGACGCCATCCT
>CANQKJ010000214.1 GCA_947624465.1 uncultured Oscillospiraceae bacterium | reverse complement strand
CCTGCACTCGCGGCCAGGCGGTGACTTTCCAGTGGCGGGCCGCCGAAAGGCCCTCCGCGTCCGGCGGCAGCGCCTTCACCGACGTGACCGACCCCGGCGCCTACTACTATGACGCGGTGCGGTGGGCGGTGGAGAACCACATTACCGACGGCAAGACCCCCACCACCTTTGCCCCCGGCGAGACCTGCACCCGGGGCCAGATCGTCACCTTCCTCTTCCGGGACCTGGCGGAATAACCGCATACCGTGAAAAGAGCCGCCTGTCACCGACAGGCGGCTCTTTTCACGTTCCCAGCCTCTGCACGATCCAAAGAACGATCCCGTACACCACGCTGGCTGAAATCCCGTATGCCAGCACCGGCCCGGCCACGGTGAACAGCTTGGCGCCGGTGCCGGTGACGAACCCCTCGCTTTTGAATTCCAGGGCGGGGGAGACCATGGCGTTGGAGAAGCCGGTGATGGGTACCAGGGTCCCCGCGCCGGCCCGCTTGGCGATGTCGTCGAACACGCCGAGGCCGGTGAGCAGGGAGGCCAGGAAGATGAGGGTGATGGACACCCAGGCGGCGGCGGAGTCCTTGTCGGCCCCCAGGTTCTGGTAGAGGGTCAACAGCCCCTGGCCTCCGGCGCAGATGGCGCCGCCCACGGCGAAGGCCCACAGCATATCCTTCCAGATGGGGGAGGGCTTGGCCTTGGCGCTGACGTACTGGTTGTAATCCTGATTGGACATTTTCATGGGAAACTCACCTCTGCGGGCAGTATTCCCAGATTTGACGCGATTATCCGGCGGCGTTTTTTCCCGCGTGTTCCTCGGCGAAGCTGCGGTGGCCCAGGCCCCGGACGCGGTAGTAGAGGAGGGTCAGCACGCTGCACACCAGCCATCCGGCGGGATAGCCCATGGCCAGGGGCATGAGGGCGTTATGGGTGAGCCGGGCCACGATAAAGAGGTAGATCTGACGGAACACCACAAAGGAGCCCAGCATGATGAACATGGGTGCCTTGCTGTCGCCCGCGCCCCGGAGCGCCCCGGCGTAGATCTGGTTGACGCAGCACAGCACATAGAAGGGGGTGAGCTGCCGGAGGAACAGGGCGCCGTACTCCACCACCTCCGGGGACTTGTCCTGGTCGATGAAGAAGGTGACCACCTGGGGGGCGGTGAGGATGACGGCGGCGGAGACCACCACCGTGACCGCCATGGCCATGGCCAGGGAGACGCGGACCCCCTGCTTGGCCCGGTGGCGCTGGCCGCTGCCCAGGTTCTGGCCCACGAAGGTGGTGGCCGCCAGGGCGATGGACTGCATGGGCAGGAAGATGAGCTGGTCCACCTTGGAATAGGCGGTCCAGCCGCCGGTGCTGCCGGGGGCCGCGCCGAAGATGTAGGACTGGACGATGACGTTGGAGAAGGAGGTCACCGCCATCTGGAGGGCGGCGGGGATGCCCACCCGGACGATCTGGCCCAGCAGGTCCAGGTGGAGCCTCAGCCTGGACAGGGACAGCCGGACGGAGGACCTGGCCCGGAACAGGACGGCCAGGGTGAGGACGGCGGACACGCCCTGGGCGATGATGGTGGCGTAGGCCACCCCCCGGACGCCCCAGTGAAATTTGATGACGAACAGCAGGTCCAGCGCGGTGTTGAGGACCGCGGTGACCACCAGGAAGTAGAAGGGCCGGCGGGAATCCCCCACCGCCCGGAGGATGGCGGCCCCCATGTTGTAGAACAGCAGACCGGCCATCCCGGCGAAGTAGATGGTGAGATAGGCCCGGGACTCGGGGAACACGTCGTCGGGGATGTTCATCAGCCGGAGCATGAGGGGGGTCATGGTCAGGCCCAGGATGGTGAAAACCACCGTGAGGATGGCGGTGAGCACCATGGAGGTATGGACCGTGTCGCTGACCTGGTCGTCCTTCCGCGCGCCATAATATTGGGAGATGACCACCCCCGCGCCGCTGGACAGCCCCATGAAGGAGCCGATGAGCATATTGACGATGGGGGCCACGGTGCCCACGGCGGAGAAGGCGGCGTCGCTGACGAAATTGCCCACCACCCAGGTGTCCACCATATTGTACATCTGCTGGAACAGATTGCCCGCCAACAGGGGCAGGGAGAACAGTAAGATGTGTTTGAACACGCTGCCCTGGGTCATATCCACGTCGTGGGACTTGACGCGGGGCGCGGGCCGCTGCTCCGATTCTCTCTCTTTTTCTTCCACGGGATCGCTTCCTTAACGGGATTTACGCCGGGGAGGGGGTTCAGGCGGGGTATTTTTCACAGAAGCGGACCAGGATGGCGGCCGCCTCGGCGCGGGTGGCGGGGTCGCGTGGGTTCAGCATCCCGTCGGCCCCTCCGATGATACCGGCCTCCACCGCCCAGGCCATGGCCTGGGGGAAATCGGTCCAGCCGTGGATATCGGAGGCGTCAGGCCAGTCCGCCAGCAGGCCGGTGTCCGCGGCGGGGCTTTCGGCCAGACGGTAGAGCATGGCGGCGAGCTGTTCCCGGGTGATGTTGGCCTCGGGTTCGGAGCCGTCGGACACGCCGGCAGCCACCGCCCAGTCCATCCCCGGCTGATACCAGGGGGAGCCGCCGGAGGTGTCCGCTCCCGCCCGGCGGGCCAGGATGGTCATGATCATGCCGCGGGTGGCGGGGGACTGGGGGGAGAACTCGGTGGGGGTGACGCCGTTCATCAGCCCGCGCTCCACCGCGTAGCGCACCACGTCGAAGAACCAGTCGTCTCGGGCCACACCGTCAAAGGGGAGGCCGGTGGTGACGGTGACCTTGACGGTGACCGTCCTGCCGCCGGCGGCGGCGGTGATGACGCCGGAGGCGTTGTGGTCCACGGCGGTGAACCGGCCCGTACCGTCGATGGTCCCGACGGCCTCGTCGGCGGTCCAGGTGACGTCCCCGTCCTCCATGGCCACGGGCAGGTTATACCAGGCCCCCGCGGCGGTGAGATCCACGCCGGCCCCCGGCTCCAGGGTCAGGGAGGACAGGGCGGAGGCGGAGCCCTCCCGCCGCACCGTCAGGGAGGAGAGGGTGTCGGTCACCCGGACGGTGAGAGAGCCGCCGGCGGTGGCGATGGGATAGCTCCCGGGGACCGCCCCTGCGGTGTAGACGGCGGAGAGGCCGTCGGCGGTCAGGACGCCGCCCTCCGCCGCCCAGGAGGGATCGGTCCCGGCGGAGGGCGCGCCGGAGGCGTCGTAGGGCGCGGCGGTGAGGCGCAGATCGGCCCCGGTGAGGACCACCTGGGTCTCGGCGGAGGGGTAGTACCCGCCCTCCAGGATGGTCGCGTCCACGGGGGCGACCAGCAGGACGCAGTTGTTCACCCGCCGCTCGCCGCCGCCGGAGGGCCGGTTCAGCACCGTGAAGACGGAGCTGCCCGGCAGGGTGGCGCCGAGGGCGGTGGAGCCGCCCCCGTCCAGGGCGGCGGCGGACACGCAGCCCAGCTCCTGGAGGCGCTGGGCCGTCTGGGCGTAGGACGCCCCCACCGACCAGCCGGCCTGCCGGCCGTCGATGGTGTAGAACACCGCGGAGCCGTCGGCCCGGACGCCGATGGCGGTGCGGGGGTTGGCGCCGGCGGGCAGGGAGGATACGATCTCCCCGTTCCGCAGCAGGGGGTACAGGCCGGAGAGGCCGTATTCCGCCTCGGCCCAGCGCTCACCGGCGCCGGAGACGGACACCGTGACCAGATCGCCGGGGCGGAGGGCGCGGAGGGCGGAGAGCAGGCCGTCGTTCCCGTCGTA
>CANQKJ010000213.1 GCA_947624465.1 uncultured Oscillospiraceae bacterium | reverse complement strand
GATGTACCGCTAAACCAAGCGGCGGTCGACGCCATCCTGGACCTGCGGGCGGAGCGATACTTCGGAGAGAACAGCCCGCTGATTGCCGATGAGAAAGGGAACTACACCAAGCCGGTGAATTTCCGCAAACGCTACTACCGCATCCTGGAGGCCGCCAGAATCGAACAGAAAGGTCTGCACAGCCTCCGTCACACCTTCGCCACCAACCTGGTGAACGGCGTGAAGCAGCCCAACGGCACCATCAAAGCCCTCTCGCCCCGGCAGGTGGCGGATCTCCTGGGCCACTCCACCTCAGAGATTACCGAACTCTACTATGTGCGTAAAGACACCGCCCGTCTGGCTGGGATCACGACGGGATTTGAGCTGTGAGCCGTGCAAAAACACCTTCGCCCAAAACATACAGGACCACCAGTGGCTCAAAAACTGCGATACTGATACAAAGAAAACGCTCCCCAAGCTGGCACAGCCGCCAACCTGGGGAGCGAAACTTTGATGCTATTTTGGTGCTGTACCCGACGGAACGGGGCGGGACCGTTGACGCCAGACAGCACGATTTGAGCGTCAAAAAAGCATCAGACTCGGTCTGCCGGAAAGCATCCCCCCGAAAAAGTACCGAAAAAGCTCCGAAGTCAGGTGACTTCGGAGCTTTTGATGGCAGGGGCAGAAGGATTCGAACCCTCGGCACTCGGTTTTGGAGTGGCTGTTAGAAAATTCCTGGGGCGTGGAGGCTCCCGCTCGGTTCGGGCGATTATGAGAGAACACCGATCTTATCTCTCTGCGGTTGATGCTTTTTTGATGCTATGGTACGATTCAGGGGATGTGCAACGACATCTTCGGGGACGGCTGAGCGGAACAGGATACAGGCAGCGGCGGGGCGTACAGCGTGGACAAATACCAGCGGCTGTCCGGCGGCGCCCGTAGTTCTCCACGGAGCAGGCTGGACTTGCCGCCCCGGCGCTCTTCCCGTTTAAGGGTCGCTTTTCTGTCTGGACAGGATCTCGCTCAGCGTGGCGTACATGGCGGCGATCTCCAGCGGCTTGGGGATGTGGGCGTCCATGCCGGCCTGGAGGCTCTTTTCCGCGTCCTCGGCAAAGGCGTTGGCGGTCATGGCCAGGATGGGGATGGTCCCGGCGTCCGGCCGGTCCATGGCCCGGATGGCCCTGGTGGCGGCGTAGCCGTCCATGACGGGCATCTGGATGTCCATGAGAATCAGGTCGAAATGGCCCGGCTCGGACTGCCCGAAGAGCTCCACCGCCCGCCGGCCGTCCTCCGCCTCCACGATCTCGGCCCCGGTCTCCGCCCCCAGCAGCTCCACGGCGATCTCCCGGTTGAGCTCGTTGTCCTCCGCCAGGAGGATGCGCTTCCCGCGGAAATCGTACTGCACCTCGGGGACGGACGGATCGGAGGCCGTCAGGCCCTCCTCCCAGACAATGGCCCTGGCGTCCTCCACGGTGGAGAAGGGGATGCGGACGGAGAAGGTGCTTCCCTCACCGAAAACGCTCTCCAGCTTCACGCTGCCGCCCATCATCTCGGTAAACCGCTTCACGATGGACAGACCTAGGCCGGTGCCGCCGAACTTGTGGGCCACGCCGGAGTGCTCCTGCTCAAAGGCCTCGAAGACCTTGTCGAAATTCTCCTCTTTAATGCCCACGCCGGTATCCGCCACCTGGAACAGCAGCCAGAGGCGGCCCTCCTCCCGCTCCGCCTCGGCGACGCGCAGAGTGACCTTTCCGCCGGCGGAGGTGAATTTGATGGCGTTGGACAGCAGGTTGGACAGGATCTGGTTCAGCCGCAGGGAATCCCCCACCACCGTCTCGTCCACCCGTCCGGTGAGGACGGTATCGAAGCAGAGGCCCTTAGATTCCGCCTGGGTCTGGTACACGCTGACCAGGCTCTCCAGGAAGAGGCGCAGGTCGAAGGGCTCGTATTTCATCTCCAGCTTGCCGCTCTCGATCTTGGACATGTCCAGCACGTCGTTGATGAGGGCCAGCAAGTGTTTTGAGGACAGGGACACCTTTTTCAGGCAGTCGTCCACCTTGGCCGGGTCGTCCAGGTTCTGCCGGGCGATGGTGCTCATGCCGATGATGCCGTTCATGGGGGTGCGGATCTCGTGGCTCATGCGGCTGAGGAACTCGCTCTTGGCCCGGTTGGCGTTTTCCGCCCGCTCCTGGGCGGCCACGGCGGCCTCGTTGGCATGGACCAGGGCGCGGGTGTGCTGCTGCAGATTGAAATAGTAGGCCAGAAACAGGACGGAGATGGACACCAGGATGATCACCAGCACGATCAGCGCGTTCCCGTTGAGCCGACTGGTCTGTCCGGCCACCATTTCGTCGATCACCTCATAGGGGATCTCCAGCAGCATGAGCCAGTCAGTCCCCTCGATGGGGGCGTAGTACATACACTGCAGACGGCTGCCGGCGCGGAAGATGGTCATGCCCGGCGACCGGGAGGCAAAGTCGGCACGCACCTGCTCCAGGGAATAGCCCTCGTTGAAGGAGGCGTAGGCCTCCAGCTTGCTGAGGATGTTGGTGCCCGCCGGGAGCTCTTCGTTGAAGGTATTGTGGATGATAAAACTGCCCGCCTGGGTGACGATGCTGGCATAGGTCTGAGCCTCGGGGTTCTGGAGGGCCAGGCGGGAGCTGAAGGACTCGCTGGTCAGGCCGGCCAGGATGGCCACGAAGCTCCTGTCCCCGAACGCGATCGGGTCGATGGTGACGCCCATGACGATCATGTTCTCATTGAGCAGCGCCTCGCTGTAGGAGACCTGATCGCTCTCCCCCTGGAGCAGTTTGCCCAGAAAGCTGAGCCGGGAGGCCGCGGGCCGGACGCCCTCGGCGCTGTAATAGAGGCCGTCGTCGTCCAGGAACGCCAGGAACTGAAAGTCGTTAAACTCCTCCGCCTCCGTGAGGAAGGCGGCCAGGGAGTCCTGATCCTCCAGGTCCTCGCCGTTCACGCTGCCGGCGATGGTGTGCAGAGCGGAGAACCGGGCGTTGAGGCCGGTCTCGAAGTGGCTGCCGATCTGGGCGGTCATCTCCCGAAGGTATATCCGATTCAGCTCCGTCTCGGAGGACAGGGTGATCTCTTCGGAGGAACGGATCAGCCAGAAAAAGCATCCGGCGCAGATCAGGAGGATGAGGGCGGTGAGCAGCAGGTAGGGCAGGCGGGACTTCTTATGTTCAGTCATCGCCGGTCACCACCTTGATACGCCCCTCCGGCTGGGCAAAAATGGCCTCGCCGTTGTGGGTCTGGAAATAGAGCTGGAGCGCGTCCCCGAAGGTCTTATCCGTCTCCTCCG
Source organism: uncultured Oscillospiraceae bacterium (assembly GCA_947624465.1). Taxonomy (GTDB): domain Bacteria; phylum Bacillota; class Clostridia; order Oscillospirales; family Oscillospiraceae; genus Enterenecus. The sequence goes on along the minus strand of CANQKJ010000213.1, from coordinate 445 downwards.
CCAGGGTGGCTCCCTCCGCCAGGGGGGCGGTGTCGCTGTACACATTGAGCATGGTGAACCCGTCGCCGTTGTTGTCCAGATAACCCTCCGCCCCGCACATATAGGAGGTGACCGCGATGGTATATGTCCTGGACTCGTCAAAGGGAGCGCCGTCCGGGAGGGTGATGTCCAGCAGTTCCGCCGGGCGGTCCCCCTCCGGGGCGCGGTAGGAGTAGCACAGGCCAGACACGTTCAGGAACCGTCCGCCGGGGATGCCGCTCTCCTGGTCGATCAGGGTCAGGCCGTTGGCCAGCATCTCCCGGACCACGGAGCCCTTTACCTTCAGCACCACAATGTTATTTTCGTAGGGACAGACCACGTCCAGGTCGCTGCCGAAAACGTTGCCCGCGTAGAGGCTGCCCCGGATAGCGCCGCCGTTGACAAAGGCCATGTCCGCCCCGGTCAT
>CANQKJ010000212.1 GCA_947624465.1 uncultured Oscillospiraceae bacterium | reverse complement strand
CTTGTCCTTGATGGCAAGGTTCACATCGTGGACGGCGGTGACGCCGCCGTCATACACCTTTTTCAGATCCTTCAACAACACTTCAGACATACGTCCTGGCTCTGACAGCGTAGCCTCTGCTCACGCTGCCTCGCGCCGCCCTCTGGGGGCGGACCGCATTACGGCAGGTCTCCACTCTGCCGCACCGCGAGCCTGCGGTTTTTGCTTACCTCCTTTTTTGGGTGCGGTCCATCTATGAAGGTGGAGTAGCCAGACCGCCCGTACTGCTTACAGCATAACACAGCAGGCAAATTTATGCAAGCGTTTGTTTATCGCTCAAATGTAAAAAAACAAGCGTGAAAATTGGCGATAACAACGAAACGGTACACGATGACGGCGCGTGCAAATTGAAGGGGCTTTTCGGGCTAAATCACAAGTTGCACAAAATTTGGTGGGGAATTTTATTGCAAATGCCGTTTTTCTCGTCTTGCGCCAAGCCAGAATTGACAAGCGCGGCAGAGAGATTTATACTTAAGCCAACCAGAGTCGCGAAACGTTATTTCTTGTTCAAACAGCACATTTCCTATTAACCACCAACTGACATTCCAGAATGAAAGGGGAAGCGATCATGAATAACCCGAAAACCGCGCGGCGGCTGACCGCCGTCCTGCTGGCGCTGTGTCTGTCCCTGAGCCTGGCCGCCTGCGGTCAGCCCGGCGGGAGTTCGGCGGCCGCTGATATCGTCAACGGCGATTTCGAGGAGAACGCCAACGGCAAGTGGGTGGGCTGGACCCGAGCGGACGCCGCCTTCAACGCCAGGGGCGTGGTCAACAGCGAAAAGATCAACGGCGTGGTCATGGAGAAGTCCGGCGAGTACTACTTCGCCGGCTCCGAGGGCGGCAACCCGGTCATGCGGGGCACCCTGACCTCCGACGTGTTCAAGCTGGGCGGCAACGGCTTCATCACCTTTAAGATGGGCGCCGGCAAGAACACGGACAAGTGCTATGTGGACTTTTTCGAGGAGGGGAACGACACCCCCGTCGCCCACGTGGTCAATGACGACTGCGACGGCATCTACATCACCGAGCATCTGATCACCAAGGTGGTGGACCTGTCCGCCTCCGTCGGCAAGAACATCTACATCGTGGTCACCGACAACGACGACGGCGACGTGCTGTCCTATCTGAACGTAGACGCCTTCCACGTCTGCCAGAGCGACGACGAGGTGGCCGCCGCCCAGGCCGAGCACGACAGGCAGATCGCCGACTACGGCGAAAAACCCTTCGAGGAGGACCCGACCTCCAACGACATCGTCAACGGCGGCTTTGAGACCGGCGACACCACCGGCTGGCTGGTCATGGACGGCGCCGCCCTCACCGTGGCCAACGTGGTGCCCACCAGCCAGTACTACTGGGACGACCGCTCCGTCTACGGCGACGGGGAGTACTATCTGGACGGCTCCAACAACGGCGCCACCCAGGAGTCCCTCACCGGCGCCATCCGCTCCACCAAGTTCACCCTGGGGGGCGACGGGTACATCTCCTTCATGATGGGCTGCGGCAACGGCGGCTCCTATGTGGCCCTGTGCGACGGCGACACCGACGAGGAGCTGATCAAGGTGGAGAATACCTACTTCTCCGACCCCGCCCTGGCCCTGACCCTGCTCAGGATGTACATGGACGCCTCCGATTACATCGGCCGGGTGGTCTACCTGAAGGTGGTGGACGCCAACGACGGCTCCAACGGCGGCTTCGCCTTTATCAACGTGGACGACTTCCGGGTCTCCCTCACCGCGGACCAGGTGGCCGAACTGGAGGTGGCGCAGCTGGAGAAGATCCAGAACGAGACCTATACCTCCGCCTCCTACGACGACCTGGCCACCCTGCTGAACTACTATAACAACTATCCCTATCCCGTGCCTCTGAACTCCCTGGCCTTTACCGCCTATGCCCAGAACCAGGTGGTGGACCGCGGCGCCGTGGATGTGACCGCCTTTATCGCGGACGCCGCCGCCTCCTTCGGCGGCGAGGCCGTCACCGACATCGCCGTCACCAGGGTCACCGGCCCCGACGGCGCCGAGATTACCGCCGGCTTTGACGCCGTGGATATGACCGCCCCCGGCGCCTATACCGTGACCTACGCCGCCTCCTATGAGGGCAAGACCGCCGAGACCGCCTTCACCGTCATCGCCATGGCCGACCACAACAGCGTGGCCAACGGCGGGTTCGAGTCGGGCAACCTGGCGGGCTGGACGGTGCTCACCGACGGCTGGAGCGTGGTGGACGGCCAGGCGGCCGGCGTCATCAGCGCCCAGAGCTACTGGGATGAGGGGCTGCCCTACAACCAGGCGGGGAACTACCACCTGGACGGCTGGAACAACGGCATCGACGAGGGCGCCACCTGGCAGGTGCGGTCCTCCAACTTCACCCTGGCCGGCTCCGGCTTCATCTCTGTCCGCATGGGCGGCCACGCCGCGGCGGTCCACGTCTACACCGCCGACGGCACCGAGATCGGGTACTACACCCAGAACCGGTTCAAGGACGAGGGCTTCCCCAGCGTGGCCGTGGGCTCCTGGGCCGACATGGGCACCTATGTGATGGACCTGTCCGCCTACAAGGGGCAGGAGCTGTACATCGTCCTGGCCGACGAGCAGGCCGAGGGCTGGGCCCACGCCTTCTTCGACGAGGTGGTCACCTACTATGAGACCGCCCCCGACTACGCCTCCCAGGCCGACACCGTGGCCGACGGCGGCACCGGCGCCGAGGTCCAGATCCCCTGGCAGCTGGCCGAGAACCGGAAGTGATCTTCCTCTGCCGGCCGGGCAGCGCTTAACTCCCGCTGTCCGGCCGGCATCCCCCTCTTTTGAAAGGAGAACCCCCATGAAAAAGAGACTCCTGACCGCGGCGGCGGTCCTGCTTCTGGCCGCCGCGCTGGCGCTGTCCCTGACCGCCTGCGGGAAAGACGCCCACAAGGACGACCTGCTGCTCCAGCTTTCCTTTGACGAGGGCGGCGGCACCACCGTGAAGGACAGCTCCGGCCGCCTCCCCGACGCCGAGCTGGACTACCAGTTCTCCCACGCCGCTTATATGGATCCCCAGGACCCCCAGTGGCGGGAGGACGGCATCAGCGGCGGCTGCATCCTGCTGGACGGCACCAGCACCTATGTGCAGTACAAGCGCAGCGACATCACCGTGGAGGGCCCCGCCCTCACGGTCCAGGCGTGGATCGCCCCCCGGATGTTCGAGTGGGACGACCCTCACGCCGCCGACAACGGCACCGACTCCCTCACCGGCATCATCAGCCAGTCGGACAAGGCCAACAACCAGGGCTTCATCCTGGGCTATGAGCGGTTCGGCCGGCTCAGCTTCCAGGTGGGCACCGGCGACGAGTGGCTCACCGTCTGGTCCAACGGCGACAACCTGCAAAAATACGAGTGGAACCTGGTCACCGCCACCTTCGACGCCGGGGCGGGCGAGATGTGCCTGTACCTGAACGACACCCTGGTGGCCTCCCGCTCCGTCCCCGACGGCGCCGAGATCGCCGGGGCAAAGCATACCACCCTGGTGGTGGGCCGCAACACCGACGCGGAGCGCCTCACCGCCGGCTATCTCAACGTGGCCAGCGGATACCTGGACGAGGTGAAACTGTACTCCGCCGCCCTCACCTCCGAGGAGGTGAGCGGGTACTATGAGAGCGTCACCGTGCCCGACATCGAATTTGAGGACATCTGGCTCCAGAACATCCTGGGGGACGACTACACCCGCAC
>CANQKJ010000211.1 GCA_947624465.1 uncultured Oscillospiraceae bacterium | reverse complement strand
CGGGCGGAGAACTCCAACACCCAGCGCCACGCCGCCGAGTTCTGGATGATCGAGCCGGAGATGGCCTTCTGCGACCTCAAGGGCGACATGGACGTGGCCGAGGCCATGATCAAGCACATCATCCGCACAGTGCTGGACAAATGCCCCGACGAGATCGACTTCTTCAACTCCTTCGTAGACAAGGGCCTCAGGGAGCGGCTAGAGCACGTGGCCTCCTCCGACTTCGGCCGGGTAAGCTACACCGAGGCCGTGGAGATCCTCAAGAAGAACAACGACAAATTCGACTACAAGGTGGACTGGGGCACCGACCTCCAGACCGAACACGAGCGGTATCTCACCGAGCAGGTGTTCAAAAAGCCGGTGTTCGTCACCGACTACCCCAGGGAGATCAAGGCGTTCTATATGCGCCTCAACGACGACGGGAGAACGGTGGCCGCCGCCGACTGTCTGGTCCCCGGCATCGGGGAGATCATCGGCGGCTCCCAGCGCGAGGAGCGCCTGGACGTGCTGGAGGCCCGGATCAGAGAACTGGGCATGAAGCCCGAGGACTACTGGTGGTATCTGGACCTGCGGCGCTACGGCTCCTGCCGCCACGCCGGCTTCGGCCTGGGCTTCGAACGGATGGTGATGTACCTCACTGGCATCTCCAACATCCGGGATGTGGAGCTGCACCCGCGCACCGTGGGCAACGCGGAGTTCTGATGGGACCGGGAAGGCCCTCCGGTACAGGCCGGAGGGCCTTTTCATCGGTTTTCCCCAAAAAATATCCCGCAAGCTCTTGACAATCGGCCAAAAACCGGTATAATGATTTAGTCTGCCCCTGTATGCGGGCGGGCAGCATCCTTGCCTCCGGCGAGACCGGAGGCCACAAGACCATAAGGAGGTGCAAATCGATGGCAAAACTTTCCGGCAACTATGAGGTGCTCTATATCATCGACCCGAACTTGGGCGAGGAGGACACCGCCAGCCTGGTGGCCCGCTTCAAGGAGCTGGCCGAGAGCCACGGCGCCGTGACGGAGGTGGATGAGTGGGGCAAGCGCAAGCTGGCCTATCTCATCAACGATCTGGACGAGGGCTACTACGTCCTGATGACCTTCTCCGCCGACCCCGCTTTCCCCGCTGAGCTGGACCGTCTGATGCGGATCAATCCCAGCATCATGCGTTCCATCATCGTCAGCAAGGACGAGTAAGGAGGAGCCTCATGCTGAACCGAATCATCATCATGGGCCGGCTGGCCCGTGACCCCGAGCTGCGCCACACCCAAAGCGGCACGCCGGTGGCTTCCTTCCGTCTGGCCGTGGACCGGGACGTCCGGGACAAGAGCACGGGCGAGCGCATCACCGACTGGATCGACGTGGTGGCCTGGCGCGGCACCGCGGAGTTCGTCTCCAAGTATTTCGCCAAGGGCCGTATGGCCGTGGTGGAGGGCCGCCTGCAGATGCGGGACTGGACCGACAAGGAGGGGAACCGCCGCACCAGCGCCGAGGTGGTGGCCGACAATATCTACTTCGGCGACTCCCGGCGGGACGGCGACAGCGACCGCGGCAGCTACGGAAACAACAGCTATGGCAACAATAGCTACGGCGGCGGGAACCGCTCTGGCGGCGACTACAACCGCGCCCCCGCCCCCGACTACGGCATCCCGTCCGGCGACGACCAGTTCTCCGAGCTGGCCGATGACGACGGCGAGCTGCCCTTCTGAGCACCCCATCAACGAATAAGGAGGTCTGCCAAATGGCTATGGATAACGCCAAGCCCCGTCCCAACCGCAAGCGCCGCAAGGTATGCGCCTTCTGCGTGGACAAGGTGGAGCACATCGACTACAAGGACGCCGCCAAGCTGAAGCGGTACCTGTCCGAGCGGTCCAAGATCCTGCCCCGCCGCACCACCGGCACCTGCGCCATGCATCAGCGCCAGCTGACCGACGCCATCAAGCGCGCCCGCCAGATCGCCCTGCTGCCCTATGTGACGGACTGACAAATCGCAAAACACAAGCCCCGGAGGAGTTCCTCCGGGGCTTTGTTCTGTCTCGGTTCAGGCTTCGGGCTGATAGAAATACTTGCGCACCCCTTCGCTGGCCAGGGAGGCGTCCTCGCTGATGGAGACGGTGTACTTGATGCCGCTCTGCTGGGAGAAGTTCTCCAGCCAGTCCAGGAAGGGCTCCACATCGCTGTTGCCGGCGGTGGGGACCAGCTTGTTCAGGCTCTCGATGAACACGTGGGTGATATCATAGTTGCTGGCGTACAGGCCGTACAGGAAGCCCTTCAGCGTGTCGTAGTTGGGGATGATATATTCAGAGGTGTCCACCACCCGGATGGAGTAGTGGATCTTGAAGTTCAGTTTGGAATTGTGGGCGATGGCCACCACGTACCCGTGCTCGTTGTCCACGGCGGAATTGATGAGGTCCACCATGAGTTTGGATTTGCCGGTGCCCTTGGGCCCCATGATAACTCTGACCATATGAAGATCACTCCTTATTCGATTCGGGGCGGCCCCCGTTGCTTATCTCATCTTACCATCTTTGCGCGGGAATTTCAATACGGGAAAGAGAAAGATTCTGAAAACCTTTGAACCTGTATTCACAAGCGTTCCACACCGTCTGGGCGGGTCCCGCTTATGAACGCAGGTTCTTATCCGATCCCCAGGTCCTGATTGATCCGGCCCCGCAGCGCCTCGAAGGACTCCACGCTGAGGTCGTGCTCGATCTTGCAGGCGTCCTCGGCGGCGATATCCTCCGGCACCCCCAGGTGGACCAGCCACTTGGTGATGAGCAGGTGCCGCTCATAGATGCGCCCGGCGATCTCCAGCCCCGGCCCGGTGAGGGTGAGGAAGCCGCCCGCGTCCATGACCACGTAGCCGTTCTCCCGCAGCAGGCTCATGGCCCGGCTGACGCTGGGCTTGGAGAAGTTCAGATACTGGGCCACGTCGATGGAGCGCACCGGCCCCTTCTCCCCCAAGGCCAGGATGGCCTCCAGATAATTCTCCGCGGATTCATGGATATGCATCATTTCACCCCGCAAACGATTTGATGTTTGCCATTGCTTACCACTATTCTACCACAGAACCGGGCCGGTGACAACAAAAATCTCGGCCGATTTTGGGCTTGCCATCCGCACCCAAATCGTATATACTGAGGCCATACCGAATACTTGGAAAGGGTGCTTGTTATGTCAGTTCTGGTATGCGGCGGCGCCGGATACATCGGCAGCCACACCTGTGTGGAGCTTCTGAACGCCGGCCGCGACATCGTGGTGGCGGACAATCTGTCCAACTCCTGCGCGGAGGCGGTCCGCCGGGTGGAGCGGATCACCGGCCGATCCGTCCCCTTCATCGAGGCGGAGCTGTGCGACCCGGCGCAGACCGAGGCCATTTTCGCCGCCCACCCGGATATCGACGCGGTCATCCACTTCGCCGGCCTGAAGGCGGTGGGTGAGAGCGTGCGCAAGCCCCTGGAATACTACACCAACAACCTGGTCTCCACCCTGGTCCTCCTCAACGTCATGCGGAAGCGCGGGGTGCGGAACTTCATCTTCTCCTCCTCCGCCACCGTGTACGGCGATCCGGCCTCCGTCCCCATCCGGGAGGACTTTCCCACCGGCGGCACCACCAACCCCTACGGCACCACCAAGCTGTTCCAGGAGAAGATCCTCACGGACTACTGCGCCGCCGCCCCCGAGCTGAATGTGGCGCTGTTGCGGTACTTCAATCCCATCGGCGCCCACGAGAGCGGCCTCATCGGCGAGGAC
>CANQKJ010000210.1 GCA_947624465.1 uncultured Oscillospiraceae bacterium | reverse complement strand
CCCTGGCCATCATCGGGGCCGTGTTCAAAAACGGCTATGTGAAGAACAAGGTGATGGAGTTCGTGGGCCCCGGCGTGGCCTCCATGGACGCGGACTACCGCAACGGCGTGGACGTGATGACCACCGAGACCACCTGCCTCACCTCCATCTGGCGCACCGACGAGGCCACCAAAGACTATCTCACCGCCCACGGCCGCCCCGAGGATTACAAGGAGCTGGACCCGGCGGACGCGGCGTACTACGACGGCTGCGTCTACGTGGACCTGTCCACCATCAAGCCCATGATCGCCCTGCCCTTCCACCCCTCCAACGTGTATGAGATCGACACCCTGAACGCCAACCTCACCGACATCCTGGCGGAGGTGGAGAAGGAGGCGGCCAAGGTCAGCGGCGGCCGGGCCCCCTACACGCTGCTGGACAAGGTGAAGGACGGCAGGCTCCACGTGCAGCAGGGGGTCATCGCCGGCTGCGCCGGCGGCGGCTACACCAATCTGGCAGAGGCCGCCAACGCCCTCCGGGGCAAAAGCTGCGGCAACGGGGAGTTCTCCCTGGCGGTGTACCCCTCCTCCCAGCCGGTGTTCCTCGACCTGACCCGCAAGGGCTACGTGGCCGAACTGATGGAGGCGGGGGCCATCGTCCGCACCGCCTTCTGCGGCCCCTGCTTCGGCGCGGGGGACACCCCCTGCAACAACGGCCTCTCCATCCGCCACGCCACCCGCAACTTCCCCAACCGGGAGGGCTCCAAGCCCGGCAACGCCCAGATGGCCGCCGTGGCCCTCATGGACGCCCGGTCCATCGCCGCCACCGCCGCCAACGGCGGCGTGCTCACCAGCGCGGAGGCGCTGGACTGCTGGGGCGACGTGCCCGCCTACACCTTCGACAGGACGGTCTACGACCGCCGGGTGTATCAGGGCTTCGGCAAAGCCGGGGCCGGGGAGCTGGTCTACGGTCCCAACATCAGGGACTGGCCCGACATGAGCGCCCTCACCGACAACATCCTGCTGAAGGTCTGCTCCAAGATCATGGACCCGGTGACCACCACCGACGAGCTGATCCCCTCCGGGGAGACCTCCTCCTTCCGCTCCAATCCCCTGGGCCTTGCCGAGTTCACCCTGTCCCGCCGGGACCCGGAGTACGTGGGCCGCTCCAAGGCGGTGGACCGGCTGGAGAAGGCCCGGGTGGCCGGGGAGAACGTCTTCGCCGCGGAGCCGGAACTGGCCGCGGTGTTCGCCGCCATCCACGCCATCCCCGGCCAGGAGAATGTGGACCCCTCCGCCACCGAGATCGGCTCCATGATCTACGCCGTCAAGCCCGGAGACGGCTCCGCCCGGGAGCAGGCCGCCTCCTGCCAGCGGGTCATCGGAGGCCTTGCCAATATCACAAAGGAGTACGCCACCAAGCGCTACCGCTCCAACGTGATGAACTGGGGTATGCTGCCCTTCCAGATGGAGGCCGACCCCGGCTTTGACGTGGGCGACTACATCTACGTCCCCGGCGTCCGCGCCGCCCTGGACGGCGATCTGTCCCGCATCCCCGCCTATGTCATCCGGGACGGCGGGGCGGAGGAGATCGACCTCTACATCGCCGACATGACCGCCGATGAGCGGGAGATCGTCAAGGCCGGGTGCCTCATCAACTACAATCGGAACCGGAAACGGTGAGAAAAACAGCAGGCCCCCGGCGCTTGACGCGCCGGGGGCCGTTTCGTTCCAAAATTCTTTACATCATGAACTGCACCGCGCAGAAGGCCGCGTAGATCAGCAGCAGGGCGACGCCCTGGACCCGGTACAGCTTCTTCTTCACCAGGGCGGGGACGGTGAGCAGCAGCATGACCGCGAACATCACCGGGATGTCCAGCACCAGGGAGGCGTTGATCCCGAAGAGGGTGGAGTTCTGGGGGATGGTGAAGGGGGACAGGGTCACCGACACGCCGGACACCAGCACCAGGTTGAACAGGTTTGCCCCGATGACGTTGCCCAGGGACAGGGCCCCGTGGCCCTTGGCCAGGGAGGTGATAGCGGTGACCAGCTCCGGCAGGGAGGTGCCCAGGGCCACGAAGGTCAGGGCGATGACCGACTCGGGGACCCCCAGGGCCTCGGCGATGAGGGTGCCGTTGTCCACCAGCAGCTTGGCTCCCACGGCGATGAGGACCGCCCCCACCACCAGCAGAAGGAGGCATTTGGACAGGGGCATCTCCTCCGCGGCCTCCTCCCCGCTGTCGGGAGCGGCGGCCCTGGAGTCCCCCGTCATCTGTTTGACGGTGACCAGCATATAGACGATGAACATCGCCAGCAGGATAATGCCGATGATCCGGCTGAAGTAGCCGGTGGTGTAGGCCACCCCGGCGTAGATGGCCGCCGCCACAAAGAAGAAGGCCACCGGGGTGGTGAGGGCCTTCCGGTCCACCGGGGCGGGCCGCACGGCGATGGTGATGGCGGCGATAAGGGCGGTATTGCAGATCACCGAGCCAATGGCGTTGCCGTAGGCGATCTCGCCGTGGCCGGTGAGGGCGGAGGTGGTGGACACCATCACCTCCGGCAGGGTGGTGCCGATGGACACCACCGTGGCGCCGATGAGCAGCTCCGGCAGGTGGAACCGGCGGGCGAGGCCGGTGGCCCCGTCCACGAACCAGTCGCCCCCCTTGATGAGGCACACCAGCCCCACGATAAACAGCAGTACAGGCACTATCATTGGTAAACTCTCCTTGTCCCCTCAGCGGGCGGCCACGGCCTCGATCTCCACCAGCACGTCCTTGGGCAGGCGGGCCACCTCCACAGCGGAGCGGGCGGGGTAGCTCCCCTCGGCAAAGAACTCCGCGTACACGGCGTTCATGGCGGCAAAGTCGTTCATGTCCTTCAAAAACACGGTGGTCTTGACCACCTGGTCCATCCCCACCCCGGCGGCGGCCAGGATGGCCTTCACGTTGGCGAGGGACTGGCGGGCCTGGGCCTCGATGCCCTGGGCGATGGCGCCGGTGGCGGGGTCGATGGGGATCTGCCCGGAGGTGAACACCAGGCTCCCCAGGTCGATGGCCTGGGAATAGGGTCCGATGGCGGCGGGCGCGTTGGCGGTGCTGACGATCTTTTTCATGGGGATGCCTCCCTTTCCAATATCTGCACCAACCTTACCACGGTTTTCCCCGTCTGTCAAAGGATTTCGTCAAAGCGGTTGCGTTGGCGCGGAAGATGTGGTAAACTGTACCAAGAGAGCGCGGCAAAAGCCGCGAAAACAAAGGAGGAAACATCATGAGTTCGATCAAAAAGTATATTGCCGAATTCATCGGCACCTGTGTCCTGGTGGTCATGGGCTGCGGCACCGCCATGCTGGTGGGGTGCGACGCGGCCGCCGGCGGCGGCTACATCCTCACGGCCCTGGCCTTCGGCCTGGTCATCGTGGGTATGGCCTACTGCGTGGGCAACATCTCCGGCTGCCACATCAACCCCGCCGTCAGCCTGGGCGTGCTGCTCAGCGGCGGTATGTCCGTCACCGACTTCGTGGGCTATGTCATCAGCCAGTGCCTGGGCGCTCTGGCGGGCGCCGGCATCCTGGCCGCCATCTTCGGCCTGGGCGGCGTCACCGACATGACCGGCGGCTTCGGCTCCAACGGCCTGGGCGGCGTCAACGGCAGTGTGATCGCCGGCCTGCTGGTGGAGATCGTGCTGACCTTCATCTTCGTGCTGACCATCCTGGGCGTCACCGACAGCAAGGCCGGCCACGGCTCCTTCGGCGGCCTCGTCATCGGCCTGACCCTGACCCTGGTCCACATCCTGGGCATCGGCCTCAC
>CANQKJ010000209.1 GCA_947624465.1 uncultured Oscillospiraceae bacterium | reverse complement strand
GAACACGCCCAGGCAGCCCAGGGGCAGGCTGTGGCCGGGGAAGGCGTTGACCTTGACCACCTTGCCATTGGCGTCCCGGACGAATTTGCCAAGCCGGGGCCCCAGGATGGCGGCCCCCACGAAGGCGCTGATGCCGCCCACCATGTGGATGCAGTTTGAGCCGGCGAAGTCGTGGAAGCCCATCTGAGCCAGCCAGCCGCCGCCCCAGGTCCAGTGGGCCTCGATGGGGTAGATGATAGCGGAGATGACGGCGGAGTAGATACAGTAGCTCAGGAATTTGGTGCGCTCCGCCATGGCCCCGGACACGATGGTGGCGGTGGTGGCGCAGAACACCAGGTTGAACACGAAGCCGGAGAAGTCAAAATTGGCGTAGTCGGTGAAGATGTCGAACCCAGGCTTGCCGATGAGGCCGACCATGTCCTCTCCCAGCAGCAGGCTGGCGCCGATGAGGATGAACACGATGGTGCCGATACAGAAGTCCATCAGGTTTTTCATCAGGATGTTGCCGGAGTTCTTGGCCCGGGTGAAGCCCGTCTCCACCATGGCGAAGCCGGCCTGCATCCAGAACACCAGCGCGGCCCCGATCAGGAACCATACGCCGAACAGTTCGCCGTGGACGGCGCTCAATACTTCTTCTACTGACATAGTATTTCCTCCCTTTTGCCGGACGCAAAAAAGCGGCCAGAACCGCGCCTCCCCATGGGAGCCGCTGTCAGCCGCCTCCTTGTGCCTGACGCTTGAACAGACAAAGACGCCGGGTGGAACCCCCGACGCCTTTGTCTTGTGGCGTATTCTACGCCCCAAACCGCCCCGTGTCAAGCGCCTTTGGGCAAGTTTGGCGGATGATATGAATTTTGCATTTGTATAACTTGCAAATTTCTTGCAATTTGACCGTGAACATCGGCGAGAAATGCAGGATTTGAGATTGCAATTTCAAAGCGGGCCGTTTATAATGGAGATACCGACAGCGGCGCCGGCCGGCGCCGCCGCGTCTTTTGGAGGGATGTGCCATGGAACACAGCGTTTGGGGGCTCCACGAGGAGTGCGGCGTCTTCGGGGTGTACGACCCGGAGGGAGGGTGCGCCCAGACCGCCTATTACGGGCTGTACGCCCTCCAGCACCGGGGACAGGAGGCCTGCGGCATCGCCGCCATCAACGACCGGGAGCAGTCTTTCTACAAGGACGTGGGCCTGGTCAGCGAGGTGTTCAATAAGGACATCCTGGACAGGCTGAACGGCACCATGGCGGTGGGCCACGTCCGCTACGCCACCACCGGCGAGGGGGAGCGGGAGAACGCCCAGCCCCTCACCATCAAGTACGTGAAGGGCACCCTGGCGGTGGTCCACAACGGGAACCTGGTGGATGTGGAGGAGCTGCGCCGCCGGTACGAGTACAAGGGGGCCATCTTCCACACCACCAGCGATTCGGAGATCATCGCCTACGCCATCGCCCAGGCGCGGCTCCGGTGCGGCAGCGTGGAGGAGGCGGTGTGTCAGGCAGCGGCGGGGCTGCGGGGGGCCTTCTCCCTCATTGTCATGTCCCCTCAGAAGCTCATCGCCTGCCGGGACCCCTGGGGCTTCCGGCCGCTGTGCATGGGCAGGAAGGGGGAGGCCGTCCTCTTTGCCTCCGAGTCCTGCGCCATCGAGGCGGTGGGGGGCCATGTGGAGCGGGAGCTGGACCCCGGCGAGATCGTGGTGGTCAAGCAGGGAGAGGTGAAGTCCATCCGGGACAACTGCCGGGGCCTGTCCAACCTGTGTATCTTCGAGTACATCTACTTTGCCCGGCCCGACTCAGTGATCTGCGGCCAGTCGGTCCACACGGCCAGGGTCAACGCGGGGCGGCTGCTGGCCCGGCGGCACCTGGTGGAGGCCGACCTGGTCGTCGGCGTGCCCGATTCCGGCCTGGACGCCGCCCGGGGCTACGCCTTGGAGAGCGGCATCCCCCTGGGGATGGGCTTCGTCAAGAACCGGTACGTGGGCCGGACCTTCATCACCCCGGACCAGACCAGCCGGGAGCAGGCGGTGCGCATCAAGCTGTCCGCCCTGGGCAGCGAGGTGGCCGGCAAGCGGGTGGTGATGGTGGACGACTCCATCGTCCGGGGGACCACCTGCCGGCAGATCATCAGCCTGCTGCGGGAGGCGGGGGCCAGAGAGGTCCACTTCCGGGTGTCCGCGCCCCCCTTCATCGCCCCCTGCTACTTCGGCACCGACATCCCGGACAAGGACAACCTCATCGCCTGCCGCCACACGGTGGAGGAGATCCGGGCGCTCACCGGGGCGGACAGCCTGGGCTATCTGCCGGTGAAGGATCTGGACGGCCTGGCGCCGGAGGCCCAATGCGGCTTCTGCCGGGGCTGCTTTACCGAGCGGTATCCCTTAGAGGTGTAAAACGGACAGAGCGCGAAAACGCGGCGGGCCATCTTCGGATGGTCCGCCGCGTCTGCGGTCATGGGTCAGCTCCGGGACGGATGGGGCGTTTTGCCCTCTCCGCGGAAGCGCACCAGGCCGGTGCGGTCCAGGGCCGCCATCATCACGGGGATGAACACCAGCTGGAGGATGATGGCGGGCACGGCGTTGACGAAGCCGCCCGCCAGGAACATCTGCCAGGTGAAGGGTTCGTGGGACACGCCGGTCATGAGGACCCGGACGATCCCCCACACCACGCGCCCCGCCAGCATGGCGGTGATGAGCGAGATGTAGACGGCGGCGATGTTCTGCCGTTTGAAGCGGCGGTAGAGGAAGCCCACCATCCCGCCGTATGTAGCCAGTTCAAAGGTCATGACCACGGCGTCCAGCAGCATGGGCATCCCCAGGGTGAAGTGGCGGAACAGGGGCAGGATCAGCCCCACCGCCAGCCCCCAGGGCCAGCCGCAGATCAGCCCGCACAGCAGAACGGGCAGGTGCATGGGGGAGAGCATTTTGCCCACCTGGGGGATCTGGCCGGTGACATAGGGCAAAACCATGCCCACGGCGATGAACAGGGCGGACAGGACGAGATTGCGGATGTGTACGGAATTGTCGGTACGGTCCATGTTTGGGTCTCCTTTTCAAAAGTCTCTGGCGCCGTCCTTCGGGGCGGCAGCACCTTCATGGCTTTTTTCAAAGGCGCGGGGGGAATGGGGCTGCGCCGCCTTCCTGGCGGCGGATGGGACGGACGCGGAAATTTACGCGCCCTCGGGCAGGACGGCGGTGACGGTCCCGGCCACCACGGGGTCGCACTCGTCGTTGTTGACGACCACGTCCAGGGTGACGGTCCGGGCGGACACGTCCTTATCCTTCACGGTGACGATGGCGGTGACGAAGTCCCCCGCGTACACCGGCCTGAGAAAGGTAAGCTCCCGCCCTGTCACGGCGGCGCCGTGGGCGGGGAGGGAGGCGCCGATCACGTCAAAGATGAGGCCGGGGGACATGAGCCCCTGGGGGATGGGCTCGCCGAATCTGGTCTTGCGGTCCTCGCCGGGGGCCACGGAGCCGTCTTTCGGCAGGGGGGACAGGTCCTCCCTGGACACCGTTTTTCCCTGACTGGCGAAGGTGCCCGCCTGGAGCTTATCCAGATAGCCGGCCATGGCTCAGTCCTTGGAGGACAGGGCCTTGTAGACCACGGCCGCCAGGGCGCCGCCCACCAGGGGACCCACGATGAACACCCACAGGCAGGCGATGGGGGCGCTGTTGCCGGAGAAGGCGGCCACCAGGGCGGGGCCGAAGCTCCGGGCGGGGTTGACGGAGGTGCCGGTGAGGCCGATGCCCAGGATGTGGACCAGGGTCAGGGTCAGGCCGATGACGAGGCCGCCGAAGGAGCCGTGGCCGGC
>CANQKJ010000208.1 GCA_947624465.1 uncultured Oscillospiraceae bacterium | reverse complement strand
CCGATCCCCAGGGCGATGTCCAGGGACAGGGAGCCGGTGGGGATGGCCTCCACCTGGATGTGGGTGTTCTCCCCCAGCCGCATGATGGACCCCTTGCCGTAGTCCCGCTCAATCTGGGCGATGGCGGTGTCCAGCGCCTTCTTCTTGTCGGATGCCGGGGCGGCGCTCTCCACCAGTTTCTTCTTGTCAGCCATGTTCGATCATCCTTCCACGTAAAATACGATACGCTCGCTCATCAAGGCCGCTCTCCGGCCTCCGGCGCTATCCTGCCAGATCATCAGTCCGATAAAACGGACTTATTGCTCTCCCTCGTCCAAATCGGGCACCAGGCCGGCGAACAGGTCGGGCCGGGGCTTGGCGCCCTCCACCACCCGCTGGTGGCCGCCCGGATCTTGGGTGACCTGGATGTCCTCGTACCCGTTTTCCTCCAGGATGGCCGTCACCGCCTCGGCCTGGTCGAACCCCACCTCGAACATCATCCTGCCGCCGGGGCGGAGCACCGTCTTCCAGCGGTCGGCGATGGCCCGGTAGAAGGCCAGCCCGTCGGGGCCGCCGTCCAGGGCCATCCGGGGCTCATAGTCCCGGACGGAGGGGTCCAGCCCGTCCAGGTCCCCGGTGGGGATGTAGGGCGGGTTGCAGAGGATGACGTCAAAGTCCCGGAACAGCCGGGGCGGCGGGTCCATGGCGTTGACCCGCACCTGGCTCACCTGGCGGCCGAGGCCGCTGCGGCGGATGTTCTGCCGGCAGACCCGCAGGGCGTCCTCCGACCACTCGGCCAGGATGACCCGCACGTTGGCACAGGAGTTGGCCAGGGCCAGCCCCACGCAGCCGCTGCCGGCGCACAGGTCCAGCGCCCAGCTCCCCTCGGGCAGGTCCCGGACGAACAGCACCCCCCGGTCCACCAGGGTCTCGGTGTCCGGCCGGGGGATGAGCACGTCCCGGCAGATATCCAGGGTCATGCCGTAGAAGTCCCACTCCCCCAGGATGTAGGCCACCGGCTCCCCCGCCAGACGGCGGGCCAGCAGCTCCAAAAAGCGGGCCTCCACGTGGTCGGGGGCGTAGAGGGGCAGGTCGTTCATCATCTTCTCCCGGCTCTTGTCGGAGGCCAGGCACAGCAACTCCCGGGCCTCCAGCTGGGCCTGCTCCACTCCGGCGGCTTTCAGGGCCCGGCGGGCGTTGAGGTATAACTCGTTGTAGGTGGTGGCCACGTCCGCTCCCCCTCTCACCAGGCGTCGGCGCCCTTTTCCTCGGGCAGGACCCGTTTCAGCGCCTCGATGCCCACCTCGATCATGGAGTCGTCCGGCTCGAAGGTGGTAAAGTTCTGCATCCACATCCCCGGCGCCCGGAGGACCCGGCAGACCGGGCCGTCGTGGCCGCCCACATAGCGGTTGAACTCGTAGGTGACCCCCACGATGACGGGCAGCAACAGCAGATGGAGCAGCATCCGCAGAAAGGTGTTCTCGATCTTCAGCGGGGTGAAGATGACGATGGACAGAAAAATGGACACCGCGATGACCAGAAACAGGAAGCTGGTGCCGCACCGGGGGTGGTGCCGGGGCATCTTCCGCACGTTCTCCACCGTCAGCTCCAGGCCGTTCTCATAGCAGTAGATGGACTTGTGCTCCGCGCCGTGGTACTCGAACACCCGATGGATCTCCTTCATGTGGGACACCAGGAACAGATAGGTCATGAAGATGGCCACCTTCAGAACGCCCTCCAGCACCGAGCGGAACCACAGGGGCATCCCCTTCCAAAAGAGGCCGACGAGGCCGGTGACGGCGGTGGGCAGCAGGATGAACAGCCCCACCGACATGGCGATGCCCAAAACGGCCGCGATGGTGACGATGATGGCGCTGGCCTTCTCGCTGGAGAAGTGGGCCTCGATCCACCTGTCCAAAGCGCCGGGCTCCTCGTCCTCCAGATCCTCCATGCCGGAGATCTCGGCGGAGCGCATCAGCGCCCTGACGCCGTTGACCATAGAGGAGCAGAAGATAAAGACTCCCCGGATGAAGGGCAGCCTGGCGAAGGCGCTCCTGGGCGGGATGGGGGTGACCTCGATGTCCAGCTCCCCGTCGGGCTTGCGGACCACCACCGCCTGTTTCTCAGGCCCCCGCATCATGATGCCCTCCATCAGCGCCTGTCCGCCGCAGGAGGTCTTGTAGGGTGTGCAGGTCTGTACGTCTTGTTTCGGCATAGGTAACTCCTTGCTGCTGATATCATATCAGAACATTCGTTTGATTGCAAGCCATTTTAGAACAAAAGTTCCAAATCTTTTACACCGTGTCCTCATGGAGGGGCAGACGGATGGTGGCCACGAAGCCGCCGCCCTCGGCGTTGCCCACTTCGAAGGTGCCGTTGTGGGCGGCCACGATCTCGTCCACCACGGCCAGACCGATGCCGGAGCCGCGGACGTTGGAGGAACCCTTGTAGAACTTGTACTTGATGTAGGGCAGCTCGTCCTCGGGCACGCCGCGGCCGTAGTCCCGGATGCGGATGGCGGCGTACTCCTCCTCCTTCTCCACCGACACGTCGATCCGCCCGCCGGAGCCGCCGTGCTTGTCGGCGTTGTCCAGCAGATTGCAGAACACCTGCCGCAGCCGCTCCGGGTCGCCGCTGATAATGGGAAGCTCCTCCGGGCAGGGGGTGTAGACCAGCTCCAGCCCCTTCCGGCGGAAGAACTCCTGATAGGTGTACACCGCGTCCTCCAGCTCTGCCTGGAGGTCGATGGGCTCCACCGACAGGCTGAACCGCCCCGTCTCCATCCGGGAGAACTCCAGCAGCTCCTCCACCATGCGGGTGAGGCGCTGGGCCTCGGACACGATGATGCCCATGCCCTTCTTCACGTCGGCGGCGTCCCGCACCTCGCCGTTGTAGAGGGTCTCCGCCCAGCCGTTGATGGCGGTGAGGGGGGTGCGCAGCTCGTGGGACACGGAGGAGATGAACTCCGACTGGGCGCGCTCCGCCTGGTCGATCTTCATGGACATATCGTTGATGGTGTCCACCAGCTCGCCCATCTCGTCGTCGGCCCGCTTTTCCATCTGCACGCCGTAGCTGCCGGCGGCGATGCGCTTGGCGGTCTCGGTGACCCGGATGACCGGGTCCAGCACCGACTTGATGAAGTAGGAGGCAAACAGGGCCACGACGATCACGATCGCCAGGCCCACGGCCACGCAGATGGCCAGCAGCCGGAACATCTGGCCCTCCACCCTCCGCAGAGAGGTGACGAAGCGCACCACGCCCACCACGGTCCCGCCGTACACCACGGGGGCGGAGGCGGACACCACGTTTTCCCCGCTCTCCGCCCTGCCGATGCCGGCCTGCACCCGCTGGGTGGAGATGGCGGCGGACACGTCGGCGCTGTCCACGCCGGCGCCGGTGATGACCATGTTGGAAGACATGAGCACCCGGCCGCCGGAGGTGAGGAACTGGACCTCGATGACGTTCTTATCCTCGAACTGGTTGATGAACTGCCGGGCGGCGGAGAGATAGGTGCTCTCGGTATAGTTGCGGAACACGCCGGCGGCGGTCTGGGCGCGGCTCTCCAGGTCGGCCTGGATATAGGAGGTGTAGTAGGTATAGATGGAGAGCATCAGGATGACGATGGCCACCACAACGATCAGCAGAGCCGCCGCCGTGGCGCCGAACTGCCACAGCCGGCGCAGCCGGGTCTTCCGGCGGGGGCGCTCCGCCCGCCCCTCCTCCACCGGCCTGTGCTGGTCGATGTGGGGCTTTTTCCCCCGGTGTACCCGGGCTTTTTTCCGGTGCTCCTGCTCCTGTTCCATATCCGCTCGCCTCCTCCCCGGAGAAAGATC
>CANQKJ010000207.1 GCA_947624465.1 uncultured Oscillospiraceae bacterium | reverse complement strand
TCCCTGCTGGACTCCATCCGGGAGGTGGAGAACACCTCCGGCATCCCCGCCACCATGTCCATCGGCGTGGGGGTGGGCGGGGAGTCCCTGGGAGAGCTGTACCGGTTCGCCAACCTGTCGGTGGAGATGGCCCTGTCGAGGGGCGGCGACCAGGCGGTCATCAAGACCAGCGGCGACTTTGAGTTCTACGGCGGCCGGGGCAAGGAGACCGAGCGGCGCACCAAGGTGAAGAGCCGGGTGATGGCCTCCGCCATGGCCGAACTCATGGCCGACGCCTCCTGCGTACTGGTGATGGGCCACAAGGCCCCCGATATGGATGCGGTGGGAGCCGCGGTGGGCGTGTGCGCCATCGCCCGGAGGAAGGGGGTCCCCCACTATATCCTCCAGCCCGACTTCCCCTCCCCCGCCGACGCGCTGTACAGCCGCATCGGGGAGATGGAGGAATACCGGCACGTACTGGTGGACCACGAGGAGGCCCTGGCCCTGCTGGGGCCCCAGGCCCTGCTGGTGGTGGTGGACACCAACCGGCCCGAGCAGGTCATGGACGAGGAGCTGCTCCACGCCTGCTACCGGGTGGCGGTCATCGACCACCACCGCCGGGCGGCCACCTATATCGAGGGGGCGGCCCTCAACTTCCACGAGCCCTACGCCTCCTCCGCCTGCGAACTGGTCAGCGAGCTCATCGGCAATCTGATGGAACCCGCCGATCTGCTCCCCGGCGAGGCCGAGGCCATGATGGCCGGCCTGATGCTGGACACCAAGAACTTCACCATGCGCACCGGCGCCCGCACCTTCGAGGCGGCGGCCATGCTCCGCCGGGCCGGGGGCGACACCGCCCGGGTCCGCAGGATGTTCCAGACCAACCTCAACGACGCGGTGGAGAAGTACTCCATCATCCAGACCGCCAGGATGTACCGGCCGGGCGTGGCCATCGCCGTGTCCGACCGCACCGTGGGCAGGGTCACCGCCGCCCAGGCCGCCGACGAGCTGCTGAACATCGCCGGCGTCGGCTGCTCCTTCGTGATCTGCCCCGACGGGGACCGGGTGGCGGTCTCCGGCCGGAGCATGGACGACACCAATGTGCAGGTCATCCTGGAGGCCCTGGGCGGCGGCGGCAACGCCGGGGCCGCGGGAGCCCAGATCGCCGGTCGGACGGTGGAGGAGGTCCGCGGCCAGCTCACCGCGGCGCTGGACAGCTATTTCGACAAGGACGAAAACGGCCCCGAGCAGGGGTGAGACATAAGATTCGGGAGGAAACTGACATGAAAGTGATCTTACAGCAGGACGTAAAGGGCCAGGGCAAAAAGGGCCAGCTCGTGGAGGTGTCCGACGGGTACGGCCGGAACTTCCTCCTGCCCCGGAAGCTGGCGGTGGAGGCCACCGCCGAGAACCTGAACACCATGAAGATGCAGGACAAGGCCAAGGCCGCCCGGCTCGCCGAGGAGAAGGCCCAGGCCCTCGCCCTGGTGGAACAGCTCAAGAACTGCCCGGTGAAGATCCCCGCCCGAGCCGGCCAGGGGGGCAAGCTGTTCGGCGCCGTCACCGCCAGGGAGATCAGCGAGGCCCTGAAGGCCCAGTACGGTCTGGACGTGAACAAGAGCCGCCTGGTGGTGGCCGAGCCCATCAAGGCCTTCGGCTCCTATGAGATCAAGTGCAGGCTGGGCAATGAGATCAGCGGCACGGTGTACGTGCTGGTGACCGAGGAGAAATAAGATGTCCGGGTCCAAGAAGAAGAAGAAACAGCAGAGCCGGCCCCAGGCCCAGGCTCCCCGGACCGAAAAACCGGCAAAGCAGGCGGGGAAGGCCCGGAAAGCCTGGCCGGAGCAGCCGCCCCGCCGGTATACTCCCAACCAGTCCAGGCGGGTCTCCGGGTGGATGATGGTGCTGGGGGTGCTCATCGCCATCGTGGCCATCCAGTTGAAAAGCATCCCGGTGCTGCTCATCGCGGCGGCGGAGTGGCTCGTCACCCTGGGCTTCTATCTGTGGTACTGGCGGTGCCCGGTGTGCGGCAAGTCCCTGCCCAAGACGGGCAAGATCACCGAGTGCCCCCGGTGCGGGGCCAGGATCGACTGAACGATCCGGAACGGACCTATTATAGAACGGAGGCGGTACTATGCCGCTGGAGGAACTGAACAGCCTGCAGGCCCCCCACTCGGCGGAGGCGGAACAGGCGGTGCTGGGGTCCATGCTCATCGACGAGCGGTGCGTGCCCATGGTGGCGGAGGCCCTCCGGCCGGAGGACTTCTATCTCCGGCAGAACCGGGAGCTGTACGAGGTGCTTTTCGCCATGTTCAACCGGTTCGAGACCATCGACCCGGTAACGGTGCTGGACGCCATGAAGCAGGCGGGCGTGTACGACGAGAACAGCTCGGTGAACTATCTGCGCCAGCTCATGGAGATCACCCCCACCGCCGCCAACGTGATGGAGTACGTGCAGATCGTGTCCGACAAGTCCCTGCTCCGCCGTCTGGCCGACGCCTCCGATCAGGTGGCCGCCCTGGCCCGGGCCGAGGGGGACAGCGCCGGCGACGTGCTGGAGCTGGCCGAGCAGAAGATCTACGCCATCCGGCAGGGGCGCTCCGCCCGGGGGATGGCCCACATCTCCACGGTGATGATGGACGTGTGGGACGCCATCCGCAAGCGCCAGGAGAGCGGCTCGGAGTTCCCCGGCATCTCCAGCGGGTTCATCGACCTGGACCGGAAGCTGTCGGGCCTCAACAACTCCGACCTCATCATCCTGGCCGCCCGGCCCGGCGTGGGCAAGTCGGCCTTCGCACTGAACATCGGCGTGGAGGCGGGCAAGCACTCGGGCAAAAACGTGGCGGTGTTCTCCCTGGAAATGAGCCGGGAACAGCTTGGCATCCGCCTCATCTCCAGCGAGTGCCTCATCGACAACAAAAAGCTCCAGACCGGCCGGCTCACCGGGGAGGACGAGTGGAACCGGGCCGCCATGGCGGTGGCCGCCCTCAGCCAGGCCAGGGTCTATATCGACGACGACTCCACCCTGACGGTGGCCGACATCAACGCCAAGTGCAAGCGCATCGACAATCTGGGACTGGTCATCGTGGACTACCTCCAGCTGATGACCTCCGCCGGCGGCCCCCAGCGCAGCAGCGACAACCGCCAGCAGATCGTGTCCGATATGTCCCGCTCCCTGAAGCTCATGGCCAAGGAGCTGAACGTGCCGGTCATCTGCCTGTCCCAGCTCTCCCGCGCCAACGAGGCCCGCGCCCAGGGCCAGCGGCGGCCCATGCTGTCCGACCTGCGGGAGTCGGGCGCCATCGAGCAGGACGCCGATATCGTGCTGTTCCTCTATCGGGACAGCTATTACGAGGAGAACACCGACAACCCCAACGTGGCCGAGTGCATCGTGGCCAAGAACCGCCACGGGGAGACGGGCACCATCCAGCTGGAGTGGCGGCCCGAGTACACCCTGTTCCGCAACCTGGCCCTGAACTATGATGAGTCCGAGGACTACTGACCGGTTCCGCTTCGACCTCATTCCTGAGGGCGCCGCGGTGCTGTGCGCCCTCTCCGGCGGGGCGGACTCCATGTACCTGCTCTGCCGGCTCCTGGAGGGCGGGTACGCCGTCCGGGCGGCCCACCTGGACCACGGCCTGCGGCCCACCGCGGAGCGGGACGCGGACTTCGTCCGGGACTGGTGCGAAAAGCACCGCGTCCCCCTAACGACAGAGCGAGCCGACGTGGCCGGGTACGCCGCTGGGCACCGCCTCACCACAGAGGAAGCGGGACGGGTCCTCCGGTATGACTTTTTGGAGCGGACCGCCCGGGCAGAGGGCTGCGCCGTCTTCGCCGACGGCACCAACGCCGACGACGTC
>CANQKJ010000206.1 GCA_947624465.1 uncultured Oscillospiraceae bacterium | reverse complement strand
CGTCCTCCCCCGCGCCCGCCGCCGGCTCCGGGGCGGCGCCCTCCGTCTGCCCGTTCGTCTGCTCGGACGGCGCCTCCGCCTGATTTTGCCGGGCCAGCTCCTCCAGACAGGCGCAGGGCAGGTCCCCCTCCAGATCGGCGGGGAGGGCCTCCACCGGGCAGTTCTCCGTTTCCCGCTCGCCCATCACCCGCTGCCATACCCGGCGGAAGACCTCCTGGTCCTTGATCGGGCATGGAATGATCTCTTCCATGGTCACACCTCCTTTGCCCCACATTCTATGAGAGGGGGAGGCGATTTGCGCCAAAACGGGGAAAACGCCCCGTTCGATAGAAAGCCAGAGGGATTTGAGGTTTTCGGGGAAATCGGCGTAGTCGTAAATTTGGCTGTCCCCATTCCGGAGCCGCTGGAATTTCTCTCTGTTCACCGCGCCAGACGCTTTTGTGATGACACCGTCATCAGAGAGAAGGCCGCAAAAATATTTGCCCACATACGGTTACAACGGCTGCGGGGCAGGCCTGTCGGGGACATAAAAACAGCCGCTCCACAGAAAAAGGCCGTGAAGACGGCTGTGAAAAACACATTGCCAATCCATAAAAAAGCAGTTATAATGGCGAGGAAGGAAGAAATATCGATTGGGATAAGCTGTTTCGGAAGGCGCTCAAAGGAACGGACTGTAAATAAATGTAATGCATATTATATTCAACCATAGTCTCAAAGTATCCATAACGCGCTGAAAATGAGGGCTTTATAAGAGACGAATATGCTTGTACAAGGAGGAACGATGATGGCTTGTAAATTGAATGAGAACATTACTATCGTTGAAGCGGAACGAAAAAAGTATTCAAAGGCTTCCGAGGAATATGTCCACGTTAAGTTTGATTATGCCGGCTCAACGTGGGATGGTTGGGTCCCCGTTGAGTATAGGAGAACTGGCGTCTCTATCAAGCGGGAGGAGGTTGAAAAACTTACAGCATATCTCAATAAAGTATATGAACAGATGAATCCCGCAAATTTCCAGTCGTGGCTGAAAAGGCAGGAGCAGTTCTGGAGAGAGGAAAAGCCAAATGCCGGGATCACAAAGGCTTTTTTTGATAGCCTTGTAAAAGGAGGCTGGCAGTGTGTTGAATGTACTTTGCCCAAAAACCCCAACTGGGCGCGAAGGATCCAGGACCTAAAAGAATACGGATATACTCTTGCTACAGATACAAGGCGCTATTGTCCCACCTGCAGAGAAAACAAAACGCATTTGATCCTCCTGCCTGTCGAAAGAGGGGGCGTTGGGGGCAACGGGTATGAGACTTGGTCTCCAGCCTTAAGGAAGAGGATCATCCGGGTCTTGGGTGGTATTGATGTGTATGAAGGCGTGTTTTCAGCACACTGTCTTCCCGATCACAAGTTTTCAGAAATTAGATGGGACGAAAACACTAAGGCTGAAAACCCTGACACCATGACAGATGATGAAATCAAGGCTAAGTTCCAATTGCTCACCAATCAGCGTAATCAGCAAAAGCGGGAAGTATGCAGGAACTGCTTTCAAACAGGAAAACGAGGGTGTATTTACGGTATCCCATTTTATTATAGAGGCGATGAGAATTGGGATACATCTATTCCACAAAAAGGGAAGGCCGCAGAGCAGGGGTGTATAGGATGCCCGTGGTATGATATTGCCGAATGGAAAAAGCGGCTTTTAGAAAAATTGGGAGGGACAGATGAAGCTCAGTGAATGTGAAAATCTATCAGCCAGCGGCACCCTTCAGAAAGAATACTTCTAATGTTTAAAAGACAGGCGTTAACCGAAGAGAATTGAAAAAGATCGTTGATTATATAGCCTGATAAGCTGGCTCTTACCAGTTAATATTCAATGACTTTGAACCCCCTAAGATAAAGGAGTTATATCTGTGCGGATTAAGTCTGTAGGAAGTATCTGCTCCGGTATCGAGGCGGCGTCTGTCGCATGGGAACCGCTTGGAATGCAATTTGAGTGGTTTTCTGAGATAGCCGACTTCCCGTCCCGTGTTTTAGCAGAGAAATATCCCAATACAAGCAATTTAGGGGATATGAATGATATCCCTGCAAAAATTGAAGCTGGGGACATTTCCGCCCCCGATTTGATCTGTGCGGGAACGCCGTGTCAAGCGTTTTCGCTTGCCGGCTGGAAAAACGGATTAAATGATGACAGAGGAAATCTAACGCTTCGTTTCGTAGATATCGTAGAGTCGAACGACACCAGGCGATCTTCATCTGGGAAAGAACCCACCGTCGTTTTTTGGGAAAATGTCGAGGGCGTCCTTACGGATAAGACAAATGCCTTTGGATGTTTGGTCAGTTCTTTAGCTGGATTCAATGATGTAATAAAATTAAAACGATGGCCGAATGCAGGGGTCATACATGGTGCAAAAAGGAATATTGCATGGAGAGTGTTGGACGCAAAGTATTTTGGGTTACCGCAACAGAGAAGGCGTCTTTACCTTTTGGCAGGAGGGAAAAGCTTTTTCCCAGAAAACATACTATTTGAATACCACAAACGGGATTTGGAAGAATACCCTTCCGCACCGCTGACATTCGAGAAAGACGGCCACATATTTGAAGTGTTTCGAGAATACGCGGATTGTCTTTACTCTGCATATGGTACAAAGTGGAATGGAAACGCTGCTGCCTATAACGGCTCGCTGTTTATTGTTCAAGACAACCGCATCCGCCGTATGTCTCCTCTTGAATGTGAACGCTTAATGGGGTTTCCAGACAATTACACGGAGCTGCCTGGCGTAAAGAAGACAAAACGGTATCAAGCCACTGGAAATTCATGGGCGGTTCCTGTGGTTAAATGGATAGGGAGACGCCTTGTAGGTTATTCTGGCGACACAATAGATTTAGATTCCAGGAAGGAGTTTTTGCCTGCACAGACTGCCGAGGTCTCTGGTCAGGGCTTTTTTATGGATTTTGGCAAAGGTATTGTAGAAATTGGCGCCGATCATGCTCTCAACTGTACCGAAATACCTGAGAACTGTGAATTTAGGGATATGAGCGCGATAGTTTCGCCGGATGCTCCAGAGGACATTTATATTTCACCAGTCGGATGTTATGGGATTATCCGAAGAAAGCAAGAGCGAAACCTTAAAATCAATTCTCGCCTCGAAGAAGTCCTGTTATCGATTTCTTCCCAAATGTCTGCCGAAGAGATAGATAAGCGTTCTCGTATTCAAAAGAGGGGAAGATTTAGTGATCTGCTGGATACACAAAATGTGGATATAAGGCAATCAAAGAACTGCGCAGACTGAAAGACAGGGATCACGATCGGCCGCGCGAAACCATGACGGCGGAGCAATGTGAAACCCTTGAGCGGAGAAGTAAAACGAGAAGGCCACACGGCAGACAGCAGCCTGTTGTGTGGCCTATTTCGTTTCCCCGGCTTGGCTGCCGGACGGATTTGCCTGTTTCCGCAAACCCCCGTGTCGGCCCTTCAATTAGAGCGCTGTTCTCAGTTGAGCAGTTCCTCCAGGGAGCGGACGTAACGGGTGCAGACGGCTTTCAGCTCCTCCTGGCGGCCTTCGTAGTAGCGGTCCCACACCCCCACGGCGGCCATGCCGGCGCGGACGGCGGCGGCGCAGTTGTCCGGGCTGTCGTCGATGAGGACGCAGCCCTCCGGGGGGACACCCAGCGCCTCCGCCAGACGGGCGAAGCACCGGGGGTCGTGCTTGTCCAGGCCCAGCTCCTCCGCGTACACGGTGTGGGAGAAGTATCCGGTGAGCCCGAACCGCTCCAGGGCCATCCGGCAGAGGGCGGGCCGGCAGGCGGTGAACAGGGCCAGCTCCTTTCCATCCGCCTGACACTGAGCCAGATACGCCGCCGCCCCCGGCT
>CANQKJ010000205.1 GCA_947624465.1 uncultured Oscillospiraceae bacterium | reverse complement strand
AACGTCATCTTCCTCTCCCCCAACTTTCCCACCAACTACTGGCAGTTCTGCCGGGAGCTGAAAAACAACGGCATGAATGTGCTGGGCATCGGCGACTGCCCTTATGACGATCTGGCCCCCGAGCTGAAGGACAGCCTCAACGAGTACTACAAGGTCTCCACCTTGGAGAACTACGACGAGGTCTACCGGGCGGTGGCCTTCTTCACCTTCAAATACGGCCGCATCGACTGGCTGGAGTCCAACAACGAATACTGGCTGGAGCGGGACGCCCAGCTCCGCACCGACTTCCACATCACCTCCGGCTTCCAGATCGAGGACATCCCCCGCATCAAGTTCAAGTCCAGGATGAAGGAGTACTATCAGAAGGCGGGCATCCCCACCGCCCGGTATCATCTGGTGGACGACGAGAAGGGCTGTATGGCGTTCATTAAAGAGGTGGGCTGGCCGGTGGTGGTCAAGCCCGACAACGGCGTGGGCGCCTCCGACACCCACAAGCTGTCCTCCGAAGACGATCTGAAGCGCTTCCTGGAGACCAAGATGCCCGGAGTCACCTACATCATGGAGGAGTTCATCTACGCCGAGGTCAACTCCTACGACGCCATCATCGACTCCAAGGGCGAGCCCATGTTCGAGGCGGGCAACGTGACCCCCATGTCCATCATGGACATCGTAAACGACAACGACAACTCCATCTACTACATCGTCAAGGACCTGGCCGCCGACACCCGCAGGGCCGGCCGGGCCGCCGTCAAGTCCTTCGGCGTGAAGAGCCGGTTCATCCACTTTGAGTTCTTCCGCCTCACCCAGGACCAGCCCGGCATGGGCAAGAAGGGCGACGTGGTGGCCCTGGAGGTCAATATGCGGCCCTGCGGCGGCTTTACCCCCGATATGATCAACTTCGCCCGGTCCACCAACGTATACAAGATCTGGGCGGACATGATCGCCTTCGACGAGTCCACCGTCCCCGTTGGGGAGCACTTCTACTGCGCCTACGCCGGCCGGCGGGACGGCAAGGATTTCGTGCTCAGCCACGAGCAGATGATGGAGAAATACGCCGCCAACATGAAGATGGTGGACCGCATCCCCGACGCCCTGGCCGACGCCATGGGCAATCAGATGTATGTGGCCACCTTCTCCACCAAGCGGGAACTTGACCGCTTCTACAAGGACGCGCTGAACGTGAAGTGAGCGCCCTCCTCATCGCGCGAAAGGCGCCCGGGAAATTTCCCGGGCGCTTTTGCATATTCTTTCCTCTTTCCCGCCATACTATGGTCACATTTGAAAAAGGAGGCAAGCCATATGCCCAATCTGACCACCAAAGAGCTGTCCGCTCTGGAGGACCAGCTCAACTTCGAGCGGGTGCTCTGCTGCAAGTACCAGGACGCGGCCAAAGAGGTATCGGACACTGAGTTGAAAAGCAGCTTCACCCAGTACGCCACCCAGCACAAGAACAACTACGACACCCTGCTGGGCTTTCTGAAGTAAGGAGGAGACCGCTATGAAAGATTCCGAGATCATCACCGACCTGCTGCTCACCGAAAAGAAGATGAGCAACAATTACAGCACCTACGCCTCCGAATGTACCAACACCAAGCTGCGGGACGCCTTCGTGGACATCCTCACCCAGGGCCACCGCACCCAGACCAAGCTGTATGAGACCGCCCAGCAGAAGGGCTGGTACTCCGTCACTCAGGCCCAGCCCCAGCAGATCCAGCAGGTGGAGCAGAAATTCTCCAATCAGGCCCCCAGCGTCAACTGACAACGGCATGAAAAGCCCGCCCAATTGGGGCGGGCTTTTCCCTGCGCCGGGGGATCGGGCGGCACGTCCGCCGCCGCCGTCTTTCTGTCCGTATACCACGGACAGTATTTTCTGCTTTTCTCAGTTGTTCTCCGTCTTTGTGCATACAGCACAATTTTTGCGGGAATCTTTGGACTTTTAGTCTCTTTACACCGGCGGCATCCGCGCTATAATGAGATTGTAAAAACAAAGGGGCGACACACACTGGCCGCCACATAAATACATTATGGAGGTAACTGAGATGAACGATGTCTTTATGTTTGATCCCTTTATGGAGCTGCGCGCCACCCACATCACCGACGAGAACCGTCTTCTGAGCAACGGCTGCAAGGGCAGCTTCTGGAGCGCCCTGAAGCGCTTCTTCTTCGGCAAGTGATCGAAGCCATCGAATAACGGGACGTCTCACTGAGGCGTCCCGTTTTTTTACGCTTTTTCGGCCTGTCCCCGGTCCCCCCGGCGCTCCATGTCCCGGATGGCCAGGGCCACCTGGTAGGGGAACAGATCCTCCGCCGTCTTGAGGGGCGAGCCCAGCAGGGCCCTCACCTTTTGCAGCCGGTAGTTCACCGTATTCCGGTGGAGATACAGGGTCTCCGCCGTCCGCTCCAGGCTGCGGTCGTTGTCGATGTACGCCTGGAGCAGCTCCAGGTTCTCCCGGGCGCGGTCCCCCTCCTCCAGAGGGCCCAGCAGCTCGGCGGCGTAGGAGCGCAGGATCTCTTCGTCCTTCACCGAGAACAGGATCTTATAAAAGCCCATGTCCTCAAAATAGACGCACCGCTCCCCCCGGTAGACCGCCATCCGCATAGCGGCCGCCGCCCGCTGGTAGCTGCGGCTCAGGTTCGCAAGCCCCTTCACCTCGGCGCCCACGCCGATGAACAGCTCCCCCGTCCGGGCGGCCTCCCCGTAGGACTCGGTGATGACGGACAGCAGTTCCGGCACCATGGCCCGGTCCATATCGTTCACCGCCAGCAGCTGACAGTCCTCCAAGGGCAGGAGGCCGAACTTGACGGCGGCGGCTCTGCCGTGGATGGTCTTGAACCGCCGCAGCCGGTTGATGAAGGCGTACTCCGCCCCCTCGCTCTCCTCGCCCCCGTCCTCCGCGCGGTCGGCCCGGAGGACGATGACCACGAATCTGCCGTCCGGGTCGAAGTGCCGGCCCAGCACCTCCCGCCAGGCGGCCTCGTCCCCCCGGCGGAACACCGCGTCGGTCAGGGCCTTGTCGAACTGCTCGTTGTCCTGGCGCTCCTGGATGATGCGGGTGCAGAAGGTCTGGAGCATCTCGGTGACGTGGATCTCCCAAGGCATGGTCAGCAGAGGGAACTCGGCCTCGTCGCAGAAGGTCAGCACCTCCTCCGGGATGTCCAGGATATACTTCCCCGTGTTGACGATGAGCCCCGCCACGCCCCGGCCGTGGAGCTCCCGCACCAGGCCGCTGAGCCAGCCGGGTTCGGCGGCAGTCTTGATGCCGGTGGTCACCACCAGCTCGGAGCCGTGGAAGAAGGGGATAACATAGTCGTCCTCCACCACATGGACCCAGGTCACCGCGTTGCGGAAGCCGTTTCCGCCGGCCCGCAGGGTGAGCTTGAACTGGTTGTCGCGCTCGGTACAAAGCGTCCTCAGCGTCAGCGACATACGAACCCCTCCCCCTGTCGATCTAACCCATCTTCTCCGTCCTGCGGCGGGCGGCCGGTCAAGCCTGCTTCAGCGCCTGGGCCAGCTGGTCCGGGCAGGAGGTGGGCTTCATGCCGCACTTGATGCCGTCCATGCGCTCGATGGCGTCCTGTACGGTCATCCCCCGCAGCAGGGAGCAGATGCCCTTCAGATTGCCGTTGCAGCCGCCCAGCACCCGGACGTCCCGGATGACGCCGTTCTCCACGTCGATCTCCATGGCCTTGGAGCAGACCCCTCTGGGGGTGTACTTGATGGTCTCCATACGCATTTGTCCTTCTTTCTTTATTCTTTAAAATGCAGGTCCTCCGGCCAGTCCTCCCCGTTACGGTAGGCGGCCAGCTGGGCCTCGTCCTTTTTGTCCAGGCTCCGCTCCCCCGCCAGGCCCTCCACATGGTGGGTCAGCTCGTGGCGGA
>CANQKJ010000204.1 GCA_947624465.1 uncultured Oscillospiraceae bacterium | reverse complement strand
CACGGGCCAA
The DNA here is from genome assembly GCA_947624465.1 of uncultured Oscillospiraceae bacterium. GTDB lineage: Bacteria > Bacillota > Clostridia > Oscillospirales > Oscillospiraceae > Enterenecus. The sequence continues at coordinate 3,896 of CANQKJ010000204.1, read as the reverse complement.
TATCTGAAAAAAGCGCTGGAATAAGATGTCGGCGCACACCAATCGGCGCGGGTGCGCCGTACGAGCGTTTTGCGAAGCAAAACCTCGGCGCAAGGCGGAATTCATTTCCGCCGCGCAAGTCAAATCGACCGGGGTCCCCGCAGAGCGCAGCTCTGTGGGGAAGTGCGCCGGCACGCCGGAAGAGGTGGCCCAGCGGTCGGACAGCTACACGGGCCAATACCTGAAAAAAGCGCTGGAATGATAGGAGGAGACCCCTTTGGATTTGTTTCAATGGCTGACCCAGACGCAGTTCGGCGAGTTCATCCTGACCATGCTGGTGTCTATGATCCCGGTGGTAGAGCTGCGGGGAGGCATCCCCTTCGGGGTGGCGGCGGGGCTGCCGGTGTGGGCGGCGTGGCTGGCCGCCGTCATCGGCAACCTGATCCCCGTGCCCTTCATCATCGTCTATATCCGGCGGATCTTCCAGTGGATGCGGAAGCGGATGCCAAAGCTGAACAGCATGGTGGACTGGCTGGAGAAAAAGGCCCACCTGAAAGGCCAAAAGGTGACCAGGTACAAGTATCTGGGTCTGGCCATCTTTGTGGCCATCCCCCTGCCGGGGACGGGGGCCTGGACGGGCGCCCTGGCCGCCGCCTTTTTGGATATGCCCCTGCGGAAGGCCATCCCTTCCGTGGTGGCGGGGGTGCTGGTGGCGGGCACCGTCATCAGCCTCCTGGCCTTCGGTGTGGTCAGCCTGGTCTGAGGGGGACGCCTGTGTATCTGTACTTAGTGCGCCACGGCCAGTCCGTGGGCAATGAGCGGGGGGTGTTCTTCGGCTGGTCCGACCATCCCCTCACCGGTCTGGGCCGGGAGCAGGCCCGGCAGGCGGCGGAGAAGCTGCGGGAGGTGTCCTTCACCCGCTGCGTGTCCAGCGACCTGTCCCGGGCCTGGGACACCGCCCTCATCTGCGCGGAGGGCCGGGGGGTGGCCGTGGAATCCGACCCCCGTCTCCGGGAGCAGGACATGGGGGAGATGGAGGACGTGTCCTTTGAGCAGGGCCGCGCCCGCTGGGGGGACGATTTCGACCGGATGCTGGGGGACTGGGCCAACGTGCCCCCGCCGGGGGGCGAGAGCGTCGCCCACATGAAGGAGCGCGTCGGCGCCGCCCTGGACGGGATCGTGGAGCGGGGGGAGGATACCCTCATCGTGGCCCACAACGGCTCCCTGTCCCTGATCCTGAGCCACTTCGGGCTGGCGAGGGAGAACGAGCTGATGAATCATGAGTACGACTGGTTCTTCCGGCACGGGACCTACTCCGCCGTCGAGATCGCGGAGGGGCGGGCCCGTTTAGCGGTGTTCAACCGGTGAACAAAACCGCCCCTTTGGCCATAGAATGGGCCGGAGGTGGCGGAAATGACACTGTTTTGGGACTGTTTGATCGCTCTGCTGGCGGCCTTCGGGCTGGTCTGCATCGCGTGGCCGCCTCTCCTGTGGGAGAAGATGGCCCGGTACCGCCGGGAAAAACACAAAAGAAACGAGGAGAAGCCTATGGAACTGCGTGAGGCGCTGGAAAAGCTGGACGCGCTCCAGAAGAAGAGCTACGCTTACGGCGCGGGGCTGTCCGCCCTGTATCTGGACGGGGACACCGTGGCCCCCCCTGACACCGAGGAGGGCCGCGCTCTGGCGGTGAGCATCCTGGCGGGGGAGTGGCACGGGAAGTTCACCGCCCCGGAGACGGGGGAGCTGCTGGACTTCCTGACGGCCCATAAGGAGGAGCTGGACCAGGTCCGGCGGCGGCAGGTGGAGGAGCTGAAGCGGGACTACGACCAGGACCGCCGCATCCCCGCGAACGAGTACATGGAGTTCGAGCGGCTCACCAGCGAGGCCAACGCCGTGTGGAAACGGGCCAAAGCCGGGAACGACTTCGCCCTGTTCCTGCCCTATCTGGAGAAGATCGTGGTCTTCAACCGCAAATTCGCCGGATATTACGACCCCGATAAGGCCCCCTACGACGCCCTGCTGAACGAGTACGAACGGGGCACCTCCATGGCCTTTTACGACCCCTTCTTTGCCGTCCTGCGGGAGCGCGTCGTGCCCCTGATCCGGGCCGTGGGCGAGAAGGAGCAGCCCGACGACTCCTTCCTCCACCGGCGCTATCCCGTGGAGGCCCAACGGAAGTTCTCCGACTACCTGATGGAGGTCATGGGGCTGGACCGGGCCCACTGTACCATCGGGGAGACGGAGCATCCTTTTACCGACAGCTTCAACAACAAGGACGTGCGTATCACCACCCACTACTACGAGAACGATCTGGCCTCCTCCATGTACTCGGTCATCCACGAGGGAGGCCACGCCAAGTACGATATGGGGGTGGCGGACGACCTCCAGTACACCCGGCTGGCCGGGGGCGTGTCCATGGGGATCCACGAGAGCCAGTCCCGGTTCTATGAGAATCTGATCGGCCGGTCCCTGCCCTTTATCGAGGCCATATTTCCCAAGATGCGGGAGTTCTTCCCGGAGCAGCTGGCCGACGTGACGCCGGAGATGTTTTACCGGGCGGTGAACAGGGCACAGCCCTCCCTCATCCGCACCGAGGCCGACGAACTGACCTATCCTCTCCACATCATGGTGCGCTACGAGATCGAGAAGCGGCTCATCGACGGGACCCTGGAGGCCAAAGACGTGCCCGCTGAGTGGAACCGGCTCTACAAGGAGTACCTGGGCGTGGATGTGCCCGACGACACCCGGGGCTGCCTTCAGGATTCCCACTGGGCCGGCGGGTCCATGGGCTATTTCCCCACCTACGCCCTGGGCAGCGCCTACGGCGCCCAGATGCTGAAAAACATGGAGGCGGACATGGACGTGTGGGGCTCGGTGGGCCGGGGGGACCTGTCCCAGGTGACCGCATGGCTGGGGGAGAAGGTCCACCGGTTCGGCGGCCTGCTGGAGCCGGCCGAGGTGGTGAAAAACGCCTGCGGCCGGTTCGATCCCACCGTCTACACCGACTATCTGGCCAGAAAATACAGCGAATTGTATCGGCTTTGAGCATGAAAAAGCGCCCTTTCCGACAGGGCGCGGCTGATAAAGATTGTTTTATCATCCAACAGCAACAGCATGGTACTTCGGTATCATGCTGTTGTTGTTTTACTGGATTTGCTAAACTCCGGGGAAAAATCAATTTCACCGATGAAATTATAGTGTATGTCAATTCGTTGAACACGGTGGCCGGTGGATTTGTCCGGGGCATGGACTACTATTTTCTCCACAAACTCCCGTAAGAGTGCCGGCGTCAATTCCGTGGGTTCTGTGTACTTCCTGACGATCTTGAGAAAACTTTGAACATTCACCGCCTGTTCCTCGGCGCTCTCAACGGTGGGCCGAAGTTCTGAAACAGCCTGCTTTAATTCGGCCTGCTCCCGTTCATAGTCCCCGGACATTTTCGCAAAGCGTTCCTCGCTCAGCTTTCCCAGCACATGGTCCTCATATAGCCTTCGGATGATGGCGTCCAGTTCATTGATCCGGTGTTCGGCTTTCTCCAATTTGCGTTTAGCCTGCTCCCGTTCCACACTCTGCGCCGCCAGCTTGTTTGTCATCACCAGACGCACAAATTCGTCCTCGTCCTCCTGGGCGTAGGCCACCACCCTTTGCAGGTTTTGGAGTACCAGCTGTTCCAGCACCACAGCCCGGATATAGTGTGCGCTGCATTGTTTTCTTGTGCGGTAGCTGGAACAGGTATAGCACTCCTGCTCATGGGTCCAGGACACTGTACGGCTGAGGTGTAGCCTCGCGCCACAGTCGGCACAGTAGACCAGCCCGGAGAACATTCCCATCTCTCCCATCTTGGTGGGGCGGCGGCGCTGTTCTCTGACTTTCTGTACTATTTCCCATGTGTCCTTATCAATGATCGCTTCGTGGGT
>CANQKJ010000203.1 GCA_947624465.1 uncultured Oscillospiraceae bacterium | reverse complement strand
CTCCGGCTGTCCCGCCAGAGGCCAGCGGCGGCGCTCCACGCGGGGGGCAGGACCAGGGCCAGAAACAGCGCGCCGCCCAGCAGAGGGCACACCGCCCCCGTCCGGGACAGCTCCGCACGGTCCAGCGCCAGGGCCAGACAGGCGAGCAGCAGCAGATCCACCAGTTCGATATAGGGGAACATATGCTTGGCGAAGTCCCCCTCGCCGTTGCAGATCACCGGCAGCAGGAAGGCATAGCACAGAGCGCCCAGCAGGGCCAGCAGCAGGAGGATCAGCCAGACCGGCCGCGTCCGGCCCCGCCCCAGCCAGGCCGCCATGGCCAAAAGGGCCGCCGTCACGGCGGCGCAGCCCCCCAGCGTATCCAGCGCCAGCCAATCCCGGACCGTACTCCATAGGGACATCCGGGCGGAGTAGGTCATCAGCGGATGGCCCGCGCCCCGGTTGGCCAGGTAGTAGGGCCGCACCATGCCGCAGTGGAGGGCGGTGAGCTTCGCCTGCTCCCACATCCGCCCCGGGTGGGTCAGATAGAATCTGACCAGATCGGCCTTGCCCACCGACTCCGCCTCGTCCAGCAGGCCCCGCTCCTCCAGGGACTCCACCACGCCGGACAGATAGTAGTTGGTGTCCCGATAGTCCGCCAGTTCCGCCGGCAGGCCTAAATCGGAGAGATATCTCTCCGCCGTCTCCCGGTCCACGCCGCGCACCACGCCGTAGAACACGGCGTTGTAGTTGGTCTCCACGTCCATCCAGCCGGGGACGATCATCCACACCGCCAGCAGGAGGGCGGCCGCGCCGCCCCCGAAGGCCAGCGCCCGCCGCCTGCCGGAGCGGACCAGCACGATCCCCTCCAGCACGACGAGCGCCAGAATGGCCAGGGGGATGTCGAAGAACTTGGCCCAGCCGTAGACGGCGGCGCAGAGGGCGCACCAGAACCCGTCCCAGCCGGTGGGCCTCCGGTCGGGCCGCAGCACCCGCGCCAGCATGGCGGCGCACCAGACCAGCCCGATATGCTCCAGCCCCTCCCCGTAGAAGGAGTTGAAATAGGCCGTGTAGCCGATGTCGCACAGCACCGCCAGGGCGGCCGCTTTCACCAATATGTCCTGCCACACCCGGCGCAGCCGGACCTGGGAGGCCAGAAAGCCGATCCCCGCCGCGTACAGCGCCGCCTGCATGGCCCCCAGCACCTGGATGTGATAGGTGGACATCTCCCAGCCCAGGAGCTTGTTGACCACCAGGTTGACCACCACCGACAGCCGCACCAGCACCACCTGGACGGAGGGATAGGAGCCGAGACCGGTGGTCCCGAAGAGGATGGCGGCCAGATTGGCCGGGGCGGAGCCGTGGCTCAGGTCGATGACGTAGGCGTCCACATAGGTGTGGGCGGGCGTCCGCGCCCCGAAGGAGAGGGAGGCCGCCCGCATCACCCGGCCGAAGTCGCCGTTGTTGGACAGGCCGATCCCGTCCCCGGCGAACAGCGTCCACAGGATGAGGGCCAGCGCCAGCAGGCCGAACAGCGGGCCGCACCATCTGCGGTACAGGCGCTCCGCCTCAGGGCTTTTGTGGTCCGCGCTCACTTCCCCAGCTCCCGGTTCCGCTCCCAGGCGGCCAGCACCGCGTCGATGGCGGCGGCGCGCAGACCGTCCCGCTCCAGGGCGGCCACCCCCGCGATGGTGGACCCGCCGGGGGAGCACACCGCGTCCTTCAGCGCGCCGGGGTGCTCGCCGGTCTCCAGTACCATGGCCGCCGCCCCCAGGGCCGTCTGGGCGGCGTACTCCAGGGCCTTCCGCCGGGGCAGGCCGGCCATCACCCCGCCGTCGGCCAGGGCCTCGATGTAGGGGTACACAAAGGCGGGACCGCAGCCCGCCACGGCGGAGAAGGCGTCCATCTGCCCCTCGTCCACCACCTCCACGCAGCCGGAGGTGGACAGGATCTCCTCCACCGCGGCCAGATGCGCCCCATCCGTGCCGGGGGCGGCGCAGAGGGCGGTCATGCCCTTCCCGATGGCCACGCAGGTGTTGGGCATGATGCGCAGCAGGGGCACGCCGTACCCCGCGCCCGCCAGGTGGGGCCGCAGATCGGCGATCTGTCTGCCGGCGGCCATGGAAATCAGCACCTTGTCCTCCCCGGCGGAATGAAGGTCCGCCAGCACCGGGGCCAGCTCCTCCAGCAGGCCGGCCATCAGGTGGGGCTTCACCCCCAGGAAGATATACTCCGCCTCCCGGACAGCCCGGTCATTGTCCGCCGCGGCGCAGCCAAGCTCCGCGGCCAGGGCCTCCGCTTTGGCGGCGGTGCGGTTGGCCAGGATCACCTGGTCCGGCCCCAGCGCCCGGACGGCGGCCCTTGCCAGCGTCCCGCCCATGTTCCCCGTGCCGATAAACGCGGCTCTTTTCATGGTAAACACCCGCTTTCGTCAGATAAAGCTGTCTGTATTATACCCGTTCGCGGCCCGCCGCGCAAGCCCCGCGCATGGATTTGACAAAAACCGCCAAACAGTGTATGATGGCCATATCCAAAAATGATAAGGAGGTACCCCTATGGATATCAAAAAGACCATTGAAGACGTGGTGGCGAAGCTGAAGGGCGACGCCGGCCTGAAGGACGAGTTCATGAAGGACCCCGTGGCCACGCTGGAGAAGCTCACCGGCATCGACCTGCCCGACGACCAGATCAAGGGCGTGGTGGACGGCGTCAAGGCCAAGCTGGCCGTGGACAACGCCGGCGACGCCATCAAGGGCGCGGTGGACAAGGTGAAGGACCTGGGCGGCGAGGCCGGCGGCGCCATCAAGGGCGTGGCCGACAAGCTGGGCGGCCTGTTCAAGAAGTAAAGCCTCTCCGCAATATAAGCGCCCCGCTTACTTGACCCGCACCCTGTCAAGGATCATGAAAAAATATCAATTTTTCTCGGTCAGCCGGTACGCCTGCTGGCCGCTTTTTATGATGGAGACTGTTTGCCCGCGAATCGATCCCCATACCGGCGTTTCCGCTTCCGGTCCCCCGGGAACCCTCCATCGGGCCGCCCTTTTTGCGGCATAAGACAATCCCCCTGTGAAAGGCAGTTTTCCCGCTTCACTGTCTTCCACAGGGGGACATGGCATCCAACAGGATGGCGCTTTTTCAGGCCCTGCCAGATAGGGACCCGGTTTTACAGGTCCAGCATGACCCGCTCGATGTTCTCTACGGCCTCGCTCACCAGGCCCTCCATGTCCAGGGCCTTTTCCGCCTCCGCCAGGTCCTCCAGGCGGGGCTTGGTCTTGGGGTGTTTGGGGGTGAACACGGTGCAGCAGTCCTCGTAGGGGAGGATGGAGGTCTCAAAGGTGCCGATGCGGCGGGAGATACGGACGATCTCCTCCTTGTCCATCCCCACCAGGGGCCGGAGGACGGGACGGTCGCACACGGCGTCGGTACACACCATGGCGTCCAGGGTCTGGCTGGCCACCTGGCCCACCGACTCGCCGGTGGCCAGGGCCTGGATGTCGTTCTTCGCCGCCACCCGGCAGGCGATGCGCATCATGAACCGCCGCATGAGGACGGTGAACAGCTCCTCCGGGCAGGACCGGCGCAGCTCCTCCTGAATTTTGGTGAAGGGCACCACATGGACGCACATCTTGCCGGTATAGGGCACCAGCAGCCGGGCCAGGTCCAGCACCTTCTCCTTTGCCTCCGGGGAGGTGTAGGGGTAGGAATAATAGTGGATGCAGTCCACGATGAGGCCCCGCTTGGCCATCATCCAGGTGGCCACTGGGGAGTCGATGCCCCCGGACAGCAGGGAGAGCGCCCTGCCCCCCATGCCCACCGGCAGGCCGCCGGCTCCCGGCTCCGGGTCGGCGTGGACGTAGGCGCCGGTCTCCCGGACCTCCAGGTGGACGGTCAGCTCCGGGTGGTGCATATCCGCCGTGAGATGGGGGAACGCCTCGTGGA
>CANQKJ010000202.1 GCA_947624465.1 uncultured Oscillospiraceae bacterium | reverse complement strand
ACCTTGTGTTTTTTGATCAGCGCGGCCAGCTTCACGATGGCCTCGTTTTTGCCCCGCTCCCCGTGGGTGGGGTAGACTACCGTGGTGTCCAGAACCTTGCCGGTGGGGTCCACGACGGCCACCTTGCAGCCCATGCGGTAGCCGGGGTCCAGCCCCATGGTGACGAACCCCTTCACCGGCGGCTGCATGAGCAGGGGCTTCAGGTTCAGGGCGAACTGGCCGATGGCCCCCTCGTTGGCCCTGTCCGTCAGATCGGCCCGCACCTCCCGCTCCAGGGAGGGGGCGATGAGCCGGTCATAGGCGTCCTCGGCGGCGGCCCGGACGAACTCCATCGCCGCCCGGCCGGGGACCACCATCCGCCGGAGGGCCACCAGGGCGGCCTCCCGGTCCATCTCCACGGACGCCTTCAAGATCTCCTCCCGCTCGCCCCGGTTGATGGCCAGCACCTGGTGGCCCTGGACCCGGCTCACCGGGGCGGAGAAGTCGTAGTAGAGGCGGTACACGGAGTCCTCCGGGTCTTTGGCGGCGGCGGTGGACACCAGCGCCGCCTTCTGCTGCCAGAGGGCCCGCAGCTTTTTCCGCACGTCCGCGTCGTCGGAGACGGTCTCGGCGATGATGTCGGAGGCCCCCGCCAGCGCGTCCTCCGCCGTCTCTACCCCCTTCTCCGGGTCGATGTACGCGGCGGCCAGATGCTCCGGCGTGTCCTCCAGGGCGCCCATGGCAAAGAGGGCGTCCGCCAGGGGTTCCAGGCCCTTCTCCCGGGCCACGGTGGCCCTGGTGCGGCGCTTCTGCTTGTAGGGCCGGTACAGGTCCTCCACCTCGGCCAGGGTCTCGGCGGCGTCGATGGCGGCGGCCAGCTCCTCTGTCAGCTTGCCCTGGTTCTCAATGGAGGACTTCACCTCGTCCCGCCGGTCCTGCAAATTCCGCAGGTATTGCAGCCGGTCCGCCAGCTGGCGGATCAGCTGGTCGTCCATGGCCCCGTGCATCTCCTTGCGGTAGCGGGCGATGAAGGGGACGGTGTTGCCCTCGTCCAGGAGGGCCACCACGTTCTCGATGTGCTGTACGGGCCGGTCAAGCTCCCCGGCCAGCCGCTGGATGATGGCGTCCATGCGATCTCTCCTTGCCGTGTGTCGTTATTCGATGCCGGTCTCCCGGCAGAGCCAGTCCACGCACCAGGCCACGATCTTGTCGCAGCCGGCCTTTTTCACCTCGCCCCGGGCCAGGATGGACTCCACCAGGGGGGCGCAGTCCACCGCGCCGTGGGCGTCCCGGAACTGGTCGATCAGCTCCAGCCGCTGCGCCTGGGGCAGCCCCAGCCCGCCCATGACGGCCAGCGCCCCCACCAGCGCGCCGCAGGTGAGGCCCTCCCCCATGCCGCCGCCGAAGTTCAGCGTCAGATCGTAGGCCTGCTGGCGGGCGAAGCCCAGCTCGGCGGCGAAGGGCACGATCACCGACTGGGCGCAGTTGAAATGGACATCAGTTCTGGCCCGCAGGGCCGCCATGTCCTCATGCTTGGTCACGTGGATCGCTCCTTTGGTGTGGTGGGGAGATTATATCATAGGCCGGGGGAAAAGGCAAAGAAAAAAGACGCGCGGGGCGCGTCTCTTTTTTGGCGGATCGTTTGGAAATGTGGGTGTCGGGGATGCACAAAAAGTTTGAAAAAGTGTACTTTTATAAAGTTCCTTGACAATCTTATCAAAATTAAGTATAGTACATTATACTGGAAAAAGCAAGCATTTTCTAAGGCTGAAACCTTGTCGAAAAATGGGTTTGCAAAAGTACACTTATTTCAACGAGGAGGAAAACACATGAAGAAACGAATCCTGGCACTGCTCCTGGCTGCCGTCATGATAATGGCGCTGGTCTCCACCGTGTTCGCGGAGGGACCCGCCCTCTCCGGCACGTGCGGCGACAACCTGACCTGGAGAGCCGACCTTTCCACAAAGACGCTCACTATCAGCGGTACAGGGCCTATGGAGGACTATTATGCAACTGGGGCCCCCTGGTACGGGTTGTTCGGGGATTATACCAGCAGCGGCACCATCACTGACTGCAACACGGTGGTGATTGAGCCCGGTGTGACCAGCATCGGCGGAAACGCGTTTTCCAGCGGCGTTGGCTTGACCAGCGTAACGATTCCCGACAGTGTGACCAGCATCGGGGACGACGCTTTTTCAGGCTGCAGATCACTGACCAGTGTGACCATTCCCAGCAGCGTGACCAGTATTGGATACGGCGCGTTTTTTTGCTGCGGTTTGACAGGCATAATGATCCCGGACAGCGTGACCATTATCGGGGACAGAGCCTTTTATGGGTGCCTGTCCCTGACCAGCGTGACCATCCCGGACAGTGTGACCAGCATTGGGTACGAGTCTTTTTTTGGCTGCAGCTCTCTGGCCAGCGTGGCTGTCCCCAGCACGACCAGCATTGGCACCTGCGCGTTTTTCGATTGCGAAAGCCTTGCGGATCCACAGGGCTTCGTGATTGTGAACGGGATCCTCTTTGAGTATCGTGGGGAGGCGGAAAAGGTGGTCGTTCCGAACGGTGTCACCACTATCGACGATCACGCTTTTTGGCAGAATTTCACTCTTACCAGCGTGACCCTTCCGGACGGCGTCACCAAAATCGGAACGAACGCTTTTGCCCTCTGTCCGGCTCTGACCAGCGTTACTATCCCGGACAGTGTGACCGACGTCGGCTCACTTGTGTTTGCAAGTTCCGAAGGCGTTGCGGACTCTCAGGGCCGCATTATGATCAATCATGTCCTGTTCGACTATATTGGGGATGCGGCTGAGGTAGTCATCCCGGAGGGCGTGACCATAATTGGCGGAGGCGCCTTCAGCGGACATGGGAATTTGACCAGCGTGACCCTTCCGGACGGCATGACTACGATCTGCGCGGAGGCCTTTACGGGCTGCACCTCTCTGACCAGTGTGACGCTCCCGAATGGTGTGACCAGCATCGGGGAACGCGCTTTTGGAAACTGCAAGTCACTGGCCGACGTGACGATCCCCAACAGCGTGACCAGCATTGGCGACGGCGCTTTCTCAGGCTGCGCGCTGACTGACGTGACGATCCCCAACAGTGTGACCAGCATTGGCGACGGCGCTTTCTCAGGCTGCGCGCTGACTGATGTGACGATCCCCGGCAGCGTGACCAGTCTTGGAGAGTATGCTTTCTCGCATTGCGGATCGCTGACCAGTGTGACGATACCGAACAGTGTGACCAGCATTGAGGACGGCGTTTTTTACGATTGTTCCTCGCTGACCGGCGCGACCATTCCCAGCGGTGTGACCAGCATTGGGAGAGACGCTTTTTACAGGTGCTTTGAATTGACCGGCGTGACGATCCCCGACAGCGTAGCCAGCATTGGCGACAGCGCTTTTTATGAGTGCAGATCCCTGACCAGTGTGACCATCCCCGGCAGCGTGACCCGGATTGATTACGGCGTTTTTCGGTCGTGCGAAAACCTGAGTGACATATATTACGGCGGAAGCCAGGAGCAATGGGACAAAATCGTCTGCAGGTATTATGCCACAGGCGAAGGCCAATATAAGCTGATAAGCTTTGCGGACGGCGGGCAGGAGAAGGCCGGCCTGGACGGTGTCACAGTCCACTACAACAGTGGCTCCGCCGCCCCCGGCCCCGGCCCTGTGGACCCCGGCCCCGACCCGGTAGTCCCCGGTCCTGAGACCGGCTTCACCGACGTTCCCGCCAACGCCTACTACGCCGACGCGGTGGCTTGGGCCGTAGAGAACGGCGTCACCAATGGTGCCACCAGCACCACCTTTGACCCCGACGGGGACTGCACCCGGGCCCAGATCGTCACCTTCCTGTGGCGGGCCTACGATGAGCCGGAACCCAAGTCCACGGTGAGCCCCTTCACCGACGTGACCGACCCCGGCGCCTACTACTACAAGGCGGTCCTC
>CANQKJ010000201.1 GCA_947624465.1 uncultured Oscillospiraceae bacterium | reverse complement strand
GGGCCATGAGCGCCGGCACCGAGGTGCTGAAGCCCCTGCTGGCCGAGGCCGGCAGCACCAGCAAGGGCAAGGCCGTGCTGGGCACCGTCAAGGGCGACCTGCACGACATCGGCAAGAACCTGGTGAAGATGATGCTGGAGGGCAAGGGCATCGAGGTGGTCGACCTGGGCGTGGACGTGGCCCCGGAGACCTTCGTCCAGGCCGCTATCGACAACGGCGCGGACCTGATTTGCTGCTCCGCCCTGCTGACCACCACCATGCCCGTCATCGGCGACGTGGTCAAGGCCGCCGAGGCCGCCGGCATCCGGGACAAGGTGAAGATCATGGTGGGCGGCGCCCCCCTGACCCAGGAGTTCTGCGACTCCATCGGCGCCGACTGCTACACCCCCGACGCGGCCTCCGCCGCCATCCGGGCCGTGGAGCTGCTCTCCGCGTAAAACCAACCATCCCACAAAGAGAATACCATCCGTTCCGTGGCCCGGACGGGGCCTTGACCGCACCGTCCGGGCTGAACAAGACAATCGGGTGAGAATCCCGAACGGTACCGCCGCTGTATGCAGCCGAGGCGCCCTTCAGGCGAAAGCCGGTCACTGGAGAGATCCGGGAAGGCGAAGGGGGCCGCGGGGAGTCCGTCTCCCCACAGGCGCGAGTCAGAAGACCTACGGAAACCGGGGCGCCGCCCCCCGCGAGCATCGGGGAAGCGCGGCGTCTGCATGCGGAAAACACGGCCGCGGCGTCATGAGATGTGATGCCGCGGCCGCTTTTCAACATTCAGAGGAGGAACAAATCATGAAGAAAAACCAAAAGCTCGTCCTGGCCGCCGTGATGGTGGTGGTGGCGCTGATCGTCGCCGCCATGGCCGCCATCTACCTCTCCACCCGCCCGGCGGCCTCCCAGGGGGCCAAGACCGTCACGGTGGAGGTGGTCCACGGCGACGGGACCGCCAAGACCTTCACCTATCATACCGACGCGGAGTACCTGGGCGAGGTGCTGCTGGCCGAAGGGCTCATCGAGGGCGACCAGGGCCAGTTCGGCCTGTACATCACCAAGGTGGACGGCGAAACGGCCGACTACGACGAGAACAGCTCCTACTGGGCGCTGTACGAGGGGGAGGACTACGCCATGCAGGGGATCGACCAGACCCCCATCGCCGACGGCGGGACTTTCTCCCTGGTATACACCATTGGCTGAGCGGAAGGGCGCCCCTCTGCTGGCGGAGCTTGCCCTGTTCGGCATTCTGGGCGGGCTGACCTTCGGCATGAAGGTGGTGATGGCCCCTCTGCCCAACATCGAGCCGGTCTCCCTGATGGTGATGCTGTTCGCCGTCACCTTCGGGCGCAGGGCGCTGTATCCCATCTACGTGTATGTGCTGCTGGAATTTCTCCTGTACGGCTTCAATCTCTGGTCGGTCAACTACCTGTACATCTGGCTGATCCTGGCCGTGGGGGCCTGGCTCATGCGGGAGGCGGAAAGCCCCCTGGCCTGGGCGCTGCTGTCCGGCGGCTTCGGGCTGCTGTTCGGGGCCCTGTGCGCGCCAGTGGACGTGTTCGTGGGCGGCTTCGGGTACGCCGCGGCCCGGTGGGTCTCCGGCATCCCCTATGACCTGCTCCACGGCGCTGGCAATTTCGTCATCGCGCTGGTCCTGTTCGTCCCCCTGCGCCGGCTGATGGACCGGCTGTATCAGTCCCTGCGGAACAACCACCGCTGAACCTTCGGAGGAACGCTATGAACATCACTGTGCTGCTGGAGACCGGGCCGGTCACCCTGTCCGCCCGGCCTGGAGAGACCCTGCTGGACGTCCTGCGGGCGCGGGAGGGCCTCCCCGTCCGCGCCCCCTGCGGCGGGCAGGGGACCTGCCATAAGTGTACCGTCTATCTGTCCGGCCCGGACGGGGAGACCCCTGTGCTGGCCTGCCGCACCCCGGCGGAGGACGGGATGGCCCTCCGCCTGCCCCCCGCCGCCCCCCTGACGGTGGAGCCGGGCAGCGGGGCGGCCGCCTCCCTCCCCCCCGATCCGGGGCTGACGGGCTATGGGATCGCCTGCGACATCGGCACCACCACCGTGGTGTGCCAGCTTGTGGAGCTGTCCACCGGAACGGTGCTGGCCGCCGCCGGGGAGGGCAACGCCCAGCGGCCCTATGGGGCCGACGTCATCGCCCGCATCCGGGCCTCCATGGACGGGCTGCGCCCCGCCCTCACCGCCGCCATCGCCGGGCAGCTCTCCCGGATGATCGGGGAGCTGTGCCGCTCCGCCGGCGTGCCCGTGGAGGAGGTCCGCCGCATGGCCGCGGCCGGCAACACCACCATGTGTCACCTGCTGGCCGGCCTGCCGCCCGACGGCATCGGCGTGGCCCCCTTCATCCCCGCCTCCCGGTTCGGGGACTGTCATGACGCCCGGACACTGGGCCTCCCCTTCGACGGGGAGGTATACCTCTGCCCCGCCGTGTCCGGCTATGTGGGGGGCGACATCACCGCCGACCTGCTGGCGGCCGGGCTGGACCGGGCGGAGGCCCCCGCCCTGCTCATCGACGTAGGCACCAACGGGGAGATGGCCCTGGGCTGCGGGGACCGGTTCGTGTGCTGCTCCACCGCCGCCGGCCCCGCCTTCGAGGGCGCGCAGATCCGCTTCGGCATGACCGCCGCGCCGGGGGCGATCTCGGAGGTCCGGTGGGAGGACGGAAAGGTGGTCTGCACCGTCATCGGCGGCGGCCCCGCCGTGGGCCTCTGCGGCTCCGGCCTCATCGACGCGGCGGCCCTCATGCTGGAGCTGGGCGCCGTGGACGAGACCGGGCGGATGCTGGACGCGGAGGAGGACGACCTCCCCGCCGAGGCCGCCCCCTATCTGTTCCTGCTGGACGGCTCCCCCGCCTTCCGCCTGACGGATGGGGTGGCCGTCACCCAGGCGGATGTGCGGAAGCTCCAGCTGGGCAAGGGGGCCATCGCCGCCGGCGTCCGGGTGATGCTGGACGCCTACGGGGCGGAGTTCGGCCAGGTGGACCGGCTGCTGCTGGCCGGCGGCTTTGGAAGCTACATCCGCCCGGAGAGCGCCGCCCGCATCGGCCTCATCCCGGGGGAGCTGCTGAGCGTCACACGACCCATCGGCAACGCCGCCGCCCAGGGCGCTTTGGAGGCGCTGGGGTCCTCCGAGGCCAGGGACCGTCTGGCCCGGCTCCAGGCCAATATGGATTACCGGGAGCTGTCCAACCTGCCCCAGTTCAACGAGGCGTACATGGACGCCATGATGTTCCCGGAGGAGGAATGACCGATGACAGACGAACAACTGCTCGCGCTGGCCGCAGACTGCGGCTTCGACCACGCGGGGATGCTGAACGTCCCCGCCCTGCGCTTCGAGCCGGCGGTGCGGGAGATGTGCGCCGCCGACCGGTGCCGCAGCTACGGCAAGTGCTGGACCTGCCCGCCCTACTGCGGCGCCCTGGAGGACTTCGCTGCCAAAGCGGCCCGGTATCACCGGGGGATCATCGTCCAGTCCACCGGGCAGATGGAGGACGACTACGACTTCGAGACCATGATGGACACCGAGACCCTCCAGCATCAGCGCTTCCGGGACCTGACCGCCAAAGTGCGGGAGGCATACCCCGACTGTATGCCCCTGTCCGCCGGGGCCTGCCGCATCTGCAAAACGTGCGCCTGCCCCGACGAGCCCTGCCGTTTCCCGGAGCTGGCCGTCCCCTCCATGGAGGCCAGCGGACTCAACGTGAGCGCCACCTGCGCGGACTCCGGCGTGCTATACTACTACGGTCCAAGGACCATCACCTTCACCTGCTGTATCCTGACCGACTGACCCTCCGCCGGGAAAAAAACTGAAAAAAGCTATTGACAAATCCCGCTGGGTTTGGTATAGTACCACTTGCGCTGAGGCGAACGCCTCGCGCGTCAGATGGGGGTATAGCTCAGCTGGGAGAGCGCTTGAATGGCATTCAAGAGGTCAGCGGTTCGATCCCGCTTATCTCCACCAG
>CANQKJ010000200.1 GCA_947624465.1 uncultured Oscillospiraceae bacterium | reverse complement strand
AGAAGGAGACGCCGAAGTTCTCCGCCATAAAGTGCCGGAACCCCCTGTCCCGGGAGATGAAATCGTCCTGGTCGGCGGCGCGGAGGGCCTCGATGTCGGCGTAGGCCCGGTCCAGCGCCTCTTTGGGGGCGTGCTCGAACAGGCAGGCGTCGTTGAGGACCTCCACCCCCTCCACGCCGTTCGCGACGGCCTCCCGGCGGAGCCTGGCGTAGTATCCGGCGTAGAAGGACGCCTTATAGGGGGCCACAAAGAACAGCTCCAGCAGGCCCAGGGTGAACCAGGACAGGATGTCCCAGCCCAGGAAGGTCAGGCTCCACACAAAGCACTCCCACTTGTGGCCCTTCATCATCCTCCGGGACAGGCCGATGGCCTCCAGCGGCTTGACGGAGGGGTTCTCCGCGGCGATGTAGGGCACCAGATAGTAGGAGTAGTACTTGACGACGCCCCCCACCACGGTGAGGCACCACAGCAGGTGGAGCACCGAGGTGACGAACATGGTCCACGCGGTCTTGAGCCAGCGGCGGCAGCGCAGCAGGAAGCCGAACCGGTCGAAGGGGGTGTTCTCATAGTTCTGGCACTCCATGGCGACGCGCCGCAGGGCCACGATGTAGTTCCGCTTGACGAACAGCCACACCAGGAAGGCGAACAGCAGGGCCAGACCGATGAACACCATCACCGTGATCCGCCCCGACTTCATCACCGAGTGGATGGCCACGATGACGGTGGCCATGAACTTGCCGGACACCGCCCCGTTGATCAGGGAGGCGAACACCCCCCGGCTGGTGCCGAACACCTCCCCCAGGACGCCGTCGGGCTGCTCCGGCCCGTCCTGGCCCTCCGCCGCCTGGCCAAACAGGTCCAGCAGCACGGAGTACAGGTCGGCGTCGCCGCCCGTGGCGCCGCCCACCGTGTTGACGATCCCGCTCTCCTCCACGTCGTCCGCCGCCCGGCCCAGCGCGCCCATGGTCACCAGAGACAGGCTGCCGGTGAACTCCACGCCCAGCAGGGCCGCGATCAGACAGGCCGCCACCAGCAGCAGATAGTTCCGCTTCAGCACGCCTTTGGCGTGTTTTTTCAGCGCCTTGCGCTCCATTGAGAGCGCCTCCTTTCTCCGCGGGGTTTTCTCTTTAACGATTTATTATACTATCTTATGGAGGAAAATGCAAGGCCGGCCCGTCAGACCGCCCGCTCCATGATCCACACCGCCTGGCCCGTTTCCCCCAGCAGGGTGTCCTGCCGCAGGTCGGTGAAGCCCATGGCCGTCCAAAAGGCGTGGCCCCCCTCGTTGGCCAGCAGGCAGGCCAGCCGCACCCGGTCGAAGCCGGCCTCTTTCGCCGCCGCCAGCAGGGCGGTGACGACGGCCCTCCCGTTCCCCTGCCGCCGGAGCTCCGGCTCCAGGAGGAACAGCCCGATATACAGCGTCCTGGGCCGGGGCCAGCCCTCTACCAGGTCCAGCGCGGCCCGGGGCGCGCCCGCCCGCCACAGGGCCAGGAAGCGCTTTGGGGAGGGGGCGCATTGGGGGGGCAGAGCGGCCATATCCCGCCGGAGGCTGTCCGCCGAGACCGTCCCGCCCCCCAGGGCGAAGAAATCGGCGCACCGCTCCTCCAGGGCCAGCACAGCCTCAAGATCGCCCTCCGCCACGGGCCGGACCTCCCAACCGTCCAGCCGGGCGGCGAGGCCCTCGGTCATGGGCACGTCGGGCAGTTCGACCTTTGTGCCCACGCACCGGTTGATGGGCACGCCCTGGGCGTGGAACCTCTCCTCGTAGTCGGTCATGACGCCCCGGACGCCGCCGGCGTGGAGGTCTCTCGTCACCTGGGACAGCTCGAACCCCGCCTTGGGGAACTGGAACAGGGACCACTCGAACAGGGCGCGGTTGTCGGTCTTGAACCGGATCTCTCCCCCGTCCCGCAGCACCTCCCGGTAGCCCCGGAGGAAGTTCTGGTGGGTGAGCCGCCTGGCGGCGTGCTTCACCGAGGGCCATGGGTCGCAGAAGTTGATATAGATGAGGTCCACCTCGTCCGGGGCGAAGCAGTCGGACAGGGCTGCCGCGTCCCCGTCGATGAAGAACACGTTGGAAAGCCCCGCGTCCCGGCACCGCTCCATGGCGATGACCATGGCGTCGGGCACCCGCTCCACCGCCACATACAGGTCCTCCGGGTGGGCGGCGGCGGTCTGGGCGGTGAAGCGGCCCTTGCCGCAGCCCAGCTCCAGCCGGAGGGCCTTCGCCCCCGGCATCAGCTCCCGCCAGCGGCCCTTTTGGGCGGCGGGGTCCCTCACCCAGAGGGCGGCGCAGGCCTCCATCCGGGGGATCAGATTTTTCTTTTTGCGCATACGCATAGCGGCCGCCTCTTTCCCATCGATAACACCTGATAAGTTACCATAGCGGCGGAAAAAGGTCAAGAAAAACCAACGATTGACAACCCCGTCCCCATCCGTTACAATAAAAGCAGCGGCGGCGCGTCTCCGCCGCAAAACCGCGAAAGAAAAGGGGATCGCCATGGCAAAAGAGGAACGCGAGCGCAGGCCCCGCAGGCAGCTGATCGTCAGGCTGATCATCGCCCTGGTCGTCGTCGCGGGGGTGGCGCTGGCGGGCGTCCGCATCGGCGCGGAGTTCGCCAAAGAGCCGGACCCCGTCATCACCGCCGAGCTGATCGGCCAGCAGCTCACCTCCGCCCAGGAGCTGGTCAGCGTGGACTACCGCTACACCAACATGGGCAAGTACGAGAACCGGCTGGACTTCTACGGCTGGCCCGTCCCCTTCACCAGCAAGAGCTTCATCGTCTCCTACGACGGGATCATCAAGGCCGGGGTGGACCTGAGCCAGGTCAGGGTGAACGTGAACGAGACCGTCAAGGCGGTCACCGTCACCCTGCCGGAGAGCAAGATCGTCTCCCACGAGATCCCCGAGGACACCATCGAGGTCTTCGACGAGAACGACAACCTCTTCAACCACATCACCATCGACGACTATACCGGCTTCGCCCATGACCAGAAGGCCGCCGTGGAGCAGAAGGCCATCGACAACGGCCTGCTCACCGCCGCGTCCGAACAGGCCCGGGAGGCCGTGGAGACCCTGCTGCGCCTTTTGCCGGGGATGGACAAGTACACGTTGACGGTGAATTAAAGCGGACATGAAAGCGCCCGGTCCCTCTCGGGACCGGGCGCTTTTTGCGCGCGCCGCCCCGGGGGACGTTCCAATGCACAAAAAATCCCGCCAAAACTTTTTTGCAATTTTACAATCTTCCACTTGCAAAATCCGCATTGCCGATGTAGAATACGATAGCACATGACTCTATCACTTTCAATGAGGAAAGGATTTGACAAAGATGTCTATTCAAAACAAGTATCTGCTGTCCGTGCTGGACGGGCTGAAGGCCCGCAACGCCCACGAGCCCGAGTTCCTCCAGGCCGTCACCGAGGTGCTGGAGTCCCTGGAGCCCGTCATCGACGCCGATCCCCGCTATGAGGCCCAGAACATCATCGGCCGCATGGTGGAGCCCGAGCGGGTGGTCATGTTCCGGGTCCCCTGGGTGGACGACGCCGGCAAGGTCCAGGTGAACCGGGGCTACCGGGTCCAGTTCAACTCCGCCATCGGCCCCTACAAGGGCGGCCTGCGGCTGCACCCCACCGTGAACCTGTCCGTCATCAAGTTCCTGGGCTTTGAGCAGGTGTTCAAGAACAGCCTGACCACCCTGCCCATGGGCGGCGGCAAGGGCGGCTCCGACTTCGACCCCAAGGGCAAGTCCGACGCCGAGATCATGCGCTTCTGCCAGTCCTTCATGACCGAGCTGTGCCGCCACATCGGCCCCGACACCGACGTGCCCGCCGGCGACATCGGCGTGGGCGGCCGGGAGATCGGCTTCCTGTTCGGCCAGTACAAGCGCATCCGCAACGAGTGGTCCGGCGTGCTCACCGGCAAGGGCCTCACCTACGGCGGCTCCCTGGCCCGCACCGAGGCCACCGGCTACGGCCTGTGCTACTTCACCAACGCGTATCTCGCCGCCAACGGCCAGTCCTTCCAGGGCAAGAAGGTGGTCGTCTCCGGCT
>CANQKJ010000199.1 GCA_947624465.1 uncultured Oscillospiraceae bacterium | reverse complement strand
GACATGGACGCCCCGGGCCTTGGCCTGCCGGACCATCTCCACCCCCCTGGCGGTGGAGATGTGGCAGATGTGGACGCGGGCCCCGGTGTCCTCTGCCAGCAGGATGTCCCGCATGATCTGGGCCTCCTCGGCCACGGCGGGCCGCCCCGGCAGCCCCAGCGCCTCGGACACCCGGCCCTCGTTGACGCCGTAGTTCTGCACCAGGTCCCTGTCCTCGCAGTGGTCCAGGATGGGCAGGCCCAGCGCCTTGGCCCTCTGCATGGCCTGGCGCAGCAGGGCCAGGTTCTGGATGGGCACCCCGTCGTCGGTGAGGGCGGGAACGCCGGCAACCCTGAGGGCGGCGAAATCGGTGAGCCGTTCGCCCCACTGCCCCACGGTGACCGCTCCGGCGGGGAGGACGTTTACCCCGGTGGGGGCGGCTTTGTCCCGCACCAGAGCGACGATCTCCGGGCAGTCCGTGGCGGGCCGGGTGTTCGGCATGGCCACCAGGGTGGTGACTCCGCCCCGGGCCGCCGCCGCGCAGCCGGTGGCTACCGTCTCCTTGGCCTCAAATCCCGGCTCCCGCAGGTGGACGTGCATATCCACCAGGCCGGGGGCCACGACGAGACCGGAGGCGTCGATGATCTGTGCGCCCCCGGCGTCCAACCCCTTGCCGACGGCGGCGATCTTCCCGCCGGAGACCAGCACGTCCAGGGTGTCGTCCACGCCGGCCGCCGGGTCGATCACCCGTCCGTTTTTGATGAGCAGGTCCATGCCGCGCCCCCTCTCTCATAAGTCATAACATTATACACGATGAGCGGGGGAGAGCGCAACCATAAAACGCGCCCTTTTCCAAAAAACGCGCCCGGCCATTCCTGACCGGGCGTGTATGGCACAAGCAAGCCTGTAAGCCGGGTTCTGTCATTCAAGACAGCCATCTATCTCGACGTACCGTTGCCGGCACGCTCAAGCCGCCTCCCCGGGACGGCCGGGCCAGCCTTGTGTCCCTCCACGGCGTTGCTCCGGATAGAGTTTACAGCGATGGGCGCTTCCACGCCATCGGGTGAGCTCTTACCTCACCTTTCCACCATCACCGGCGCGCGCCGCCCAACTGGACAGCCGTTCACCGGCAGACTATTTCTGTTGCACTTTTCCTGGGGTCGCCCCCGGCGGGTGTTACCCGTTATCCTTGCCCTGCGGAGCCCGGACTTTCCTCACAGGCGGGCCTTTCGCCCCGCCCGCGCGGCTGTCCAGCTTACTTGCAAAAAAGATGATACTTCAATTTTCCGTGATTGTCAAATGAAGATTCATGGGGTATAATATGATGCGTGTGCCGACAGACAGGAGGCAGCTGATTTGAATTCATCCTTGAAGGAATATACCGAGTCCCTCCGGGGCAGACGTGTGGCGGTCATCGGGATCGGCGTGTCCAACACTCCCCTGATCAGGAAGCTGCTGGAGAGCGGCGTGGATGTACTGGCCTGCGACCGGCGGCAGCGCTCCGACTTCGGCGGTCTCATCGAGGAGCTGGAGGAAAAGGGTTTGAGGACGGCCCTTGGACTGGACTACCTGGACCATCTTGACGGCGTGGACGTGATTTTCCGCACGCCGGGGATGCGGCCCGATCTGCCCCAGCTGGCGAGGGCCGTCGGGGCGGGCGCGGAACTCACCTCGGAGATGGAGGCCTTTATGGCCCTGTGTCCCTGCAGGACCATCGCCGTGACCGGCTCCGACGGCAAAACCACCACCACCACCATCATCGCCGGTCTGCTGAAGGCGGCGGGCTATCGGGTGTTCGTAGGGGGCAACATCGGCCATCCGCTCCTGTGCGAGGTGGACGACATCCGGCCCGACGACATGGTGGTGCTGGAGCTGTCCTCCTTCCAGCTTCTCACCATGCGGCAGAGCCCCAACATCGCGGTGGTCACCAACGTGTCCCCCAACCACCTGGACGTCCATAAGGACATGGAGGAATACATCGCCGCCAAGCGGAACATCCTTGCATGGCAGGAGCCGGGGAACCGGGTGATCCTCAACGCCGACAACGAGATCACCGCCGCCTTCGCCAGGGAGGCCAGAGGAGAGGTGACCCTGTTCAGCCGCACCCAGCAGCTGGAGGGGGGCGTCTGCCTGAAAAACGGCGTGGTGACCGATGGGGGCCGACCCATCCTGCCCGCCGACGAGATCAAACTGCCAGGCCTCCACAATCTGGAGAACTATATGGCCGCCATCGCCGCGGTGGACGCCATGGTGCCCACGGAGGTCATTCGGGAGTACGCCCGCACCTTCGGCGGGGTGGAGCACCGCATCGAGCTGGTCCGGGAGCTGGACGGGGTCAGGTATTACAACGACTCCATCGCCTCCAGCCCCACCCGCACCGTCGCGGGGCTGCGGTCCTTTCGGCAGAAGGTCATCCTCATCGCCGGCGGGTACGACAAGCATCTGGACTACACCGTCATCGGCCCGGAGATCGTGGAGCACGTAAAGGCTCTTGTCCTGGCAGGCGCGACGGCCCCGAAGATCAAGGCCGCCGTCTTGGAGGCGGCCGGCTGTGACGCCGGGGCGCTGCCCATCGTGGAGTGCGCGGATCTGAAAACGGCGGTGGACGAGGCCCGGAAGCTGGCCCGGCCGGGAGACGTGGTCATCCTGTCGCCGGCCAGCGCCTCCTTCGATCAGTTCAGGAACTTTATGGAGCGGGGCGACACCTTCAAGCGGTTCGTCAATGAGCTGGATTAAGCGTACGGGAGAGTGGAACATTTGGAGATCGAAGCCATATTGAAACGGCTCTGCGGCGTTGGGGCGCCCTCCGGCTTTGAGCGGCCTGCCGCCGCTGCTGCGGGAGAGCTGCTGGAGCCGCTGATGGATGAGGTGTATACCGACCGGCTGGGGAATCTCATCGGCGTGCGCCGGTGCGGAAAGCCGGACGCCAAACGCCTGCTGCTGGACGCCCACCTGGACGAGATCGGCATGGTGGTCACCGGCATTAAGAACGGTTTTCTGCACTTCAACACCATCGGCGGGGTGGACCAGCGGATGCTGCCTGACCGGGAGCTGACGGTGCTCACCGACCCGCCTCTGCTGGGGGTGGTGGCCTGCCTGCCGCCCCATGTGCTGTCCCCGGAGGACAAGGATAAGGCCCCGAAACTGGACGAGGTCTATCTGGACGTGGGCCTCACCCAGGAGGAGGCGGAGCGGCGGGTGCCCATCGGTGCCCCCATCGTGTTCCGGGCGGATACCTTCCAACTGGGTGAGCGGCAGATCTGCGGAAAATCGCTGGACGACCGCTCCTGCTTTGCGGCCCTGCTCCGCGCGGCGGAACTGCTGAAGGACAGGAAGCTGGACGTGGACCTTTACATCCTGGGCAGCACCCGGGAGGAGGTGGGGGGCATGGGGGCCCAGACGGCCGCCCAGGCCCTGCGGCCCGATTACTGCGTGGCGGTGGACGTGACCTTTGGCCGCACCCCCGACAGCCCCAGAAGCGAGAGCTTCGCCATGGGCGGCGGCCCCTGCGTGGGCATCGGCCCCAACTGCGCCCGCTGGATGGTCAGCCGCCTGCTGGACAAGGCCCGGGAGGCCGGCATCGAGGTCCAAAAAGAGGTGCTGGAAGGCAATTCCGGCACCAACGGCTGGGAGATGCAGGTGGCCAACGAGGGCGTCGCCACCGCCGTTCTGTCCCTGCCGCTGAAATATATGCACACCCCCGTGGAGGTGGTGGAACTCAGCGATATCGAGGACACCGCGAGGCTGCTGGCCGCCTTTGCGCTGGACATCGGGAAGGAGGGCGGCCCCCAATGGTGAATACCCTGAAAGAACTATGCGCCCTCTCCGGCGTGTCCTCCTTTGAGGACGAGGTGCGGAGCTATCTCATTGAGCGGGCCCGCCCTCACGCCGACAGCCTCCGGGTGGACGCCCTGGGCAGCCTGATCGTGTTCAAAAAGGGCGCGAAGTCCACCGGGAATAAGCTGATGCTCTCCGCCCACATGGACGAGGTTGGCCTTATTGTCAAGTCCGTTACCGAAGACGGCTGCCTGAAATTCGGCTGCGTGGGCGGCATCGACCGGCGGGTTTTACTGGGCAAACGGGTGGA
>CANQKJ010000198.1 GCA_947624465.1 uncultured Oscillospiraceae bacterium | reverse complement strand
CCGCTACCGCATGGACAGGTACTGCCGCACGGTGGACACCGACTTCCTGGAGCCCCGCTCCCGGGTCAACGAGATGGTCAACAACTTCATCAAGCCCGGCCTGGAGGACCTGTGCGTGTCCCGGACCTCCTTCACCTGGGGCGTCCCGGTGGACTTCGACCCCGGCCACGTGGTGTATGTGTGGGTGGACGCCCTCTTCAACTATATGACCGCCCTGGGCTTTGAAAACGACGCCCACCACGACCTGGAGAAGTACTGGCCCGCCGACGTCCACTTCGTGGGCAAGGAGATCGTCCGGTTCCACTCCATCATCTGGCCCGCCATGCTCATGAGCCTGGACCTGCCCCTGCCCAAAAAGGTCTACGGCCACGGCTGGCTCAACTTCGGCGGGGAGAAGATGTCCAAGAGCCGGGGCAACGTGGTGGACCCCTATATCCTGGCGGAGAAGTTCGGGGTGGACGCCCTGCGGTTCTTCATGCTCCGCACCTTCCCCTTCGGGTCCGACGGCAACTTCACCAACGAGCTGCTGATCCAGACCATCAACACCGACCTGGCCAACGACCTGGGCAATCTGGTCAGCCGCACCACCGCCATGGTGAACAAGTACTTTGGCGAGCACCTCCCCGCCGGCTGCCGGGACTGGGCGGACCCCTCCCCCGCCGACGGCGAGCTGAAGGCGCTGGCCTCCTCCCTCCGGGACCGGTATGAGGCCCAGATGGAAAAGTTCCAGTTCCAGAACGCCCTGGAAGAGGTCTTTAAGGTCATCCAGCGGGCCAACAAGTATATCGACGAGAACGCCCCCTGGGCCCTGGCCAAGGACATGGAGGCCAACGGGCCCCGGCTGGCCCACGTCCTCTACAACCTGCTGGAGACCACCCGCGTCTGCGGCGTACTGCTGACCCCCTTCATGCCGGACAGCATGGAAAAGCTGTTCGCCCAGATCGGCGCGTGTGAGGGCTGCCGCACCTGGGACAGCGCCGCTGTCTGGGGCTCCCTGTCCGACACCACCGCCCCCGCCAAGGGGGAGAACCTGTTCCCCCGCATCGACATGGACAAGGCCCTGGCCGAGCTGGAGCAGGCCAAGGCCGAGGCGGCCAGGGCCGCCCTCCCCGACCTGGAGATCGAGCCCTACACCGAGGAGAAGGTGGATTTCGACACCTTCTGCAAGTCCGACTTCCGGGCGGTGAAGGTGAAGGACTGCCAGCCGGTGAAGAAGTCTGACAAGCTCCTTCGCTTTACCCTGGATGACGGCACCGGCGCCGACCGGCAGATCCTGTCCGGCATCGCCAAGTGGTACAGGCCGGAGGAGCTTGTCGGCAGGACCCTGGTGGCCATCGTCAACCTGCCGCCCCGGAAGATGATGGGCCTGGAGTCCAACGGGATGCTCATCTCCGCCGTCCACACCGAAAAGGGCGAGGAGAAGCTGCACCTCATCATGGTGGACGACGCCATCCCCGCCGGCGCGAAGCTCTGCTGAAAGACAAACCAGAGGGGCGGCGGCAAATGCCGCCGCCCCGCCCTGTTGGAGGGAACCGCTATGCTGTTCGACACCCACGCCCACTACGACTCCCACAAGTTCGACGCCGACCGGGACGCGGTCCTCTCCTCTCTGCCGGAGAAGGGGGTCTCCCTGGTGGTGGACCCCGGCTGCGACCTGGAGTCCTCCGCCGCCGCCATCGAGCTGGCCCAGCGGTATCCCTTCCTCTACGCCGCCGTTGGGGTCCACCCCGAGGACTGCGCCGACTGGGAGGACGACTGGCCCGACCTGCTCCGGGAGCTGGCGGAGGCCCCGAAGGTGGTGGCCATCGGGGAGATCGGCCTGGACTACTACTGGAAGGAAAACCCGCCCAAGGAGCTCCAGCAGGAGGTGTTTTGCGCCCAGATGGCCCTGGCGGAGGCGCTGGACCTGCCCGTCATCGTCCACGACCGGGAGGCCCACGGGGACTGCATGGACATCGTGCGGCAGTTCCCCGGCGTGCGTGGGGTGTTCCACTGCTACTCCGGCAGCGCCGAGATGGCAAAGGAGCTGGTGCGCCTGGGCTGGATGATCTCCTTCACCGGGGCGCTGACCTATCCCAACGCCCGCAGGGCCGTGGAGGCCGCCCAGGCGGTGCCCATGGACCGCATCATGATCGAAACGGACAGCCCCTATATGGCCCCGGTTCCCTGCCGGGGACAGCGGTGCGATTCCTCCCTGGCAGTCCACACCTGCGCCCGTCTTGCGGAGATCAAAGGCCTCTCTCCGGAGGAGTGCGCCCGGATCACCCTGGAAAATGGGAAACGGTTTTACAGAATCACCTAATATTTTCCAAAATGTTCTCGCAATTTTACCATTTTTTCTTAATTTTTATGGGAAATCTCTTGACAGTCCAAACTCGGAATGCTATAATCAGCGTAGTTTTGATGTATGAGTCGTATAAGCCCCCCCCTTCGTACATACAAGGGGCGGGTTCTTTTGTTTGCTTCAAAACGCATTCAATTTTTAGGAGGAAATGAAAATGACTGGTACTGTGAAATGGTTCAACGCGGAGAAAGGCTATGGCTTCATCACCCCCGACGACGGTTCCGATGACGTCTTCGTGCATTTCTCCGCCATCGTCGCCGAGGGCTATAAGAAGCTGCTGGAAGGCCAGAAGGTGACCTTCGACACCGAGCCCGATCCCCGGGGCGCCAAGGGCATCCGCGCCGCCAACGTGGTGGCTCAGCCCGAGGAGTAATCGGCCGTACACAGGAGAGAGAAATGAAAAAGCCTGCCAAAGACGGCAGGCTTTTTTCATGCCCTTGACAGGCCTTCTCAGCTCTTCCAGGGTCCCTGAGGGGCCTTTTTTCGCAGGGGCCGCTTCACCCCGTCAGGCCCCACCACCCAGGTGTTGTCCAGCTGGGCGGCCAGGTTCGCCTTCACGCTGTCGATATACTCCCGCCGCAGGGCGTCCCGCTCGGCCAGCTCCGCCTCGGTCAGGGTCTCCCCGGCCTTCACCCGGCGGGCCAGCTCGTTGATGCGGGCGATCTTCTCTCTGTCCATCACAGATACCTCTCCATTTCGATGATGACGCGGCCCTTCCGGGACTGGCCGCCTACGGTCTTCAGCACGCATTTCCCCAGTCCCCGGCAGGTGAGCACGTCCCCCTCCGCCACGGACCTGTCCCCTTTCAGGCACTCCCGGTGGTTCAGGGACACCTTTCCCGCCGAAATGGCCTCGGCGGCCCTGCCCCTTGACAGGGAGAACCCCGCCGCCAGCACCGCATCCAGCCGGAGGGTGGACACCGTGTCGTGGATGACCTTCACCTCCGCCGGGGCGGGGGCCAGCTCCGACAGGGGGATGGGCCGCAGCTTTAGGCGGCTCCGCCCCGCCTGGTCGAACTGGCTGACGATGATGGGCACCGCCTCGGCCAGCGCCACGATCTGGGCCCTGCCCTCCAGCACCAGGATGTCCCCTACCCTCTCCCGTGTCAGGCCGATGCCCAAGAGGCCCCCCAGAATGTCCCGGTGGGTGAGACCGGCGTCCGCCGGGAAGGCGGCCTCCGCCGCCCCCAGAGGCCCCTCCGGGTCATTTGTGAAGTCCTCCCCCTCCAGCCAGTCGGGCAGAAAGGCGCAGACGGTGCGCTCCGCGCCCTCGTACCCGCCCCAGAACAGGTGCTTGGGGTGCCTCGACGCCGCCAGCAGCGGCTCCAGCGCCGCCCGCTGGGCCGGGGACAGGAACTGGGTGACACAGGGGATGGAGCGGCTCTGGGCGCGCTCCATCTGGTCCAGTGCCCGGGCCAGGGTGACCCGCTCGTCGGGGTCTTTGGCAAAGCGGTTCAAAAGCTCGGTCTTGTTCATGTCACACCGTCCCCTGCTGGGCCTGATACAGCGCCGCGTACTCCCCGCCGGAGGCCAGCAGCTCGGCGTGGGTGCCCTCCTCGGCGATGTGGTTGTCGTCCACCACGACGATGCGGTGGGCGTTCCGTATGGTGGACAGCCGGTGGGCGATGATAAGGGTGGTGCGGCCCTTTGCCAGCTCGTCAAAGGCGGACTGGATGCGGGCCTCCGTCACGCTGTCCAGGGCGGAGGTGGCCTCGTCCAGGATCA
>CANQKJ010000197.1 GCA_947624465.1 uncultured Oscillospiraceae bacterium | reverse complement strand
GCGGAGATGGCGGACATATCGCCGATGTGCTCCATCATGGAGGCGATGGCGATGGGGGCCATCACCAGGATGGCGGACAGGTCGAACTTGGCGACGGAGCCGGTGAAGTCGGTAAAGAAGGGCTGGAGGCCCACGATCTTGGCGCTCTGCATACTGGAGAAGTCGATAAGCTGGGGCCCGCCGGCCAGGGTGACGATCAGGGCCACGATATAGCTGCCCACCACGCCCAGCAGGATGGGGATGATCTTGATCATGCCCTTGCCCCAGATGTTGGCCGCCACGATGATGACGATGGCCACCAGGGCCAGCCACCAGCAGGTGGAGGCGTTATTGACGGCGGAGGGGGCCAGGTTCAGGCCGATGCAGATGATGATGGGGCCGGTGACCACGGGGGGCAGGAAGCGCATGACCTTGTGGACGCCCACCAGCTTGACCAGCAGGGCCAGCACCAGGTAGAGCAGGCCGGCCACCACGATGCCGCCGCAGGTGTACTGGAGCTTCTCCGCCTGGGACATGCCGGCGTAGATGCCCTCGCTCATGCCGCCCATGGCGGCGAAGCCGCCCAGGAAGGCGAAGGAGGAGCCCAGGAAGGCGGGCACCTTCAGCTTGGAGCAGACGTGGAACAGCAGGGTGCCGAAGCCGGCGAAGAACAGGGTGGTCTGGATGGACAGGGGCATACCGATGGCCTCGCCGGCGGCGTTGGTCTGGCTGTTCACCAGGATGGGCACCAGGATGGTGGCGCCGAACATGGCGAACATATGCTGCAGGCCCAGGATCAGCATCTTGGGGACGCCCAGGGTCCGCGCGTCGCGGATGGGTTCTTGGTTGTTCATTTGAAAGATCCTCTCCCTTTTCGTATAGTCCGTTTAAGCGCCCCCCGCCGTTGGGCGGGGGGCGCGCTGCCGGGATAAAATCAGAAGGCCAGGAAGAACTTCACCAGGAAGATGGCGGAGATCACATAGGTCAGGACGGACACATCCTTGGCCCGGCCGGTGAAGAGCTTGATGACGGTGTAGGAGATGAGCCCTAAGCCGATGCCGTGGCCGATGGAGCCGGAGATGGGCATGGCCAGCAGCATGATGAACACGGGCACGGCGATGGCCATGTCGGAAAGGTCGATGTTCTTCAGCCCGCCCAGCATCAGGATGCCCACATAGATCAGGGCGGCGGAGGTGGCGGCGGCGGGGATGATGGCCGCGATGGGGCTGATGAAGATGCAGGCCAGGAACAGGATGCCGGTGGTGAGGGCGGTGAGGCCGGTGCGGCCGCCGGCCTCCACGCCGGAGGCGGACTCCACGAAGGTGGTGACGGTGGAGGTGCCGGTGCAGGCGCCCACCAGGGTGCCCACGGCGTCGGACACCAGGGTCTCGCGCATCTGGGGCATATTGCCGTTCTCGTCCACCATCTTGGCCCGGTTGGCGGTGGCGATGACGGTGCCGATGGTATCGAACATATCGATCATGCAGAAGGTGATGATCAGGATGATGACGGTGCCCCAGCCGATGGAGAGCAGGGTGGCGAAGTCAAACTTGAACAGGGTGGTCTTGGCCATGTCGCCGAAGGGGGGCAGCCAGCTGGCGGTGGCCAGGCTGGCGAAGGGATTCTGGTGCAGGAAGAGGAACTGGCCCAGCCAGTTGATGACGGAGGCGGCCAGCATACCGATGAGCACCGCGCCCTTGACCTGATAGTGGGCCAGGATGACGATGGCGAACAGGCCGATGAACATGGTGACCACGGTGAGGACCATGGCGGGCCAGTACTCGCCCAGCTTCTCCTTGGCGGAGCTGGCGGCCAGGGCGCCGAAGAAGTCGCGCATCACATAGTTCTCGCTGGAGGCGCCCACGCCGGCGTTGGAGCCGAAGCCGATGTTCATCAGCATCAGGCCGATGGCGGGGCCGATGCCCAGCCGGACGCCCAGAGGAATGGCCTCTACGATCTTCTGCCGGATGTTGAAGATGGACAGCAGCAGGAACACGACGCCCTCCACCAGGATGATGCACAGACCCGCCTGCAGGCCGGCCAGCATGGAGCAGCCGGCGGCGCCGGCGATCTGGGCGATGACCACGGCGAAGTAGGAGTTCAGGCCCATGCCGGGGGCCAGCGCGAAGGGCTTGTTGGCCAGGAAGGCCATGCAGAACATGGCGACGGCGGAGGCCAGGCAGGTGGCCATGAACACGCCGTTCCAGGCGGCGGCGGCGTCCTCCCCGAAGGCGCCGAACGCGCCCTGGCCGAAGCCCACGATCAGGTTAGGGTTCAGCGCGATGATGTAGGCCATGGTCATAAAGGTGGTCAGACCGGCCACGATCTCGGTGCGGACGTTGGTGCCGTTTTGCTGGAGCTTGAAGATCTTGTCCATAACGAATGTACTCCCTCCCGATTTTTTCTGTATTCTCTTTTCCCGGGGCGGAATGAGACAGCCCCACGGAAGAATCCTATCATATCGACGGCGAAAAGTCCACACAAATTTCACTGTATTTTGCCATCTTTTAACGGCATTTTCCGGTAGTTTTTTCCGAAAAGCCCCCGGCGCGAAAAAGCGCCCCCGCCCCGGAAGGGGGCGGAGACGCTTCGCTGCGTATCCGTACGCGGCCCCCCGCGGACGGGGGCTCAGTCGAAAATGGAGCTCATGGAGGCCACGTACAGGCTGTCGACGGTCACGTCCCCCGTGGCGAACAGGTCGATGCCGTGGGAGTCCTTCTCCTCGGTGTAGGCGCGGATGCTGATGGCCTTGTAGTCGTTGAAGAAGCCCTCCACCAGGGAGCGGTCGATGTAGATCTCCATGGTGAGCTTGCCGTCCTCGTCGGGCAGGGCGCCGGACACAGTGGCGGACTTGCAGCCCTCCCCCTTGTTCTCGGTGCGGCCGTTGATGGTCTCCCCGGCCACATCGTACCGGAAGGTGGTGCAGTCCCACTTGCCGCCCTGCTTCATGTTGATGCCAAACTCGGAGGCGGCGGACACATCGGCGGTGAGCCGGATGTACAGCATATCGTCGTCGATGGCGGCCAGGGCCTGGTTGGCGGCGTCCAGGGTGAGGCCCGTCTCGTCGATGTACACCTCGTCCTCCAGCGTGTGGAGGGCCTCGGTGGGGGCCATCATCAGGTCGGAGCCGTCGTCCTTCAGCCAGATGCGCCGGGCCAGGCCCACCGTGTGCGCCCAGCCGGAGGCCCCCTGCTCGGCCGCGCCCCGCTGGTCCTGCATGATGGAGAACATATAGATGTCCCCGCTCACCGGGTCCACGATGCAGCTGGGGCCTGTGAACACATTGGCGCCGTAGTCCAGCAGGTGGGGCTCGCCCTCAAAGGCGGGGTCGGGGGTGAACCTGCCGGTCTCCAGGTCGAAATCCCCCAGCCAGTAGTAGACCTTGTTGTCGGCGATGGAGGCGGGGGCGGGGCTGATGGAGAAGAAGTATTTGGTGACGGAGCCGTCCTCGCTGCTGACGGGCAGGAGGATGGGCAGCTCCCAGGAGGTGCCGTACAGGGCGGACTGGTTTTCCATCTCGTAGACGGGGCCTCTGTACTGCCAGTCCTGGTCCACGGTCCCGTCGTCCTTCAGCTCCAGGGTGTCGGTGGTGTAGAGCAGCGCGGCGCCTCCCTGGGAGGAGGCGGAGCCGGAGCAGATCAGCATACACCAGGTGTCCCCCTCCTTCCAGATGGAGGGGTCCCGGAACTCGCCGGCGCGGCCCTGGCCCTGCTTTTGGACCACGGCCAGCTCGTCGCAGATGTTCCAGTCGGTCAGCTCCGGGTCGCTCAGGTCGGCCGGGTATGCCACGCCGATGTTCTGGTTGGAGATGAGGCCGTCATAGTCCCGGAAGCCGTCGTTGCCGGCGGTGAAGAACAGCAGGGGCACGCCGTTTTTGTCCAGCGCCGCGCCGCCGGACCACACGCCGTCGGGCACCACGGAGTCCTCGGTGGGGGTGATGGCCTCCCTGATGGGCCGCCAGTTCACCATGTCCTCGCTGACAAAGTGGCCCCAGCAGATGTTCCGCCAGTAGGAGCCGGTCATGTTGGCCTGATAGAACAGGTGGTACATGCCGTTGTAGTACACGGGGGCGTGGGGCTCGTTCATCCAGAACTGGTAGGGGCCGCCGTG
>CANQKJ010000196.1 GCA_947624465.1 uncultured Oscillospiraceae bacterium | reverse complement strand
ATGGTGGTGGGCGTCACCGAGGGCTTCAAGAAGACCCTGGACGTGAACGGCGTCGGCTACCGTGTCGCCATGGAGGGCGGCAAGCTGGTCATGAACCTGGGCTACTCCCATCAGGTCACCATGGAGGCCCCCGCTGGCATCACCATCGAGACCCCCAACCCCAACCAGATCGTGATCTCCGGCGCTGACAAGCAGCTGGTGGGCCAGTTCGCCGCCAACGTCCGCGAGAAGCGTCCTCCCGAGCCGTACAAGGGCAAGGGCATCAAGTATTCCGACGAGGTCATCCGCCGCAAGGTGGGCAAGACCGGCGTCAAGAAGTGATAAGGAGGTGTGCGGATTATGATCAACCGTCCCAATACCAAGGCTCAGCGTCTGCACCGTCATAAGCGGGTCCGCGGGAAAGTGTCCGGCACCCCCGAGCGTCCCCGTCTGAACGTGTTCCGCAGCGAGACCAACATCTATGCCCAGGTCATCGACGACACCACGGGCAAGACCCTGGCCTCCGCTTCCTCTCTGGAGAAGTCCTTCTCCTGCGACGGCACCAAGACCGATGCCGCCAAGAAGGTCGGCGAGCTGGTGGCCGAGCGGGCCAAGGCCAAGGGCATCGAGGCTGTCGTGTTCGACCGCGGCGGCTATCTGTACCACGGCCGTGTGAAGGCTCTGGCCGAGGGCGCCCGCGAGGGCGGCCTGCAGTTCTGAGAGAGGAGGAAAAACAAGCTATGCCGAGATTTGAAAGAGAACCCAAGGAGTATGTGGAGAAGGTCGTGTACCTGAACCGGGTCTCCAAGACCGTCAAGGGCGGCCGTGTGGCCAAGTTCTCCGCTCTGGTCGTCGTGGGCGACGAGAAGGGCAAGGTGGGCTACGGCCTGGGCAAGGCCGCCGAGGTGGCCGAGGCCATCCGGAAGGGCATCGAGGACGCCAAGAAGAACATGGTGACCGTCACCCTGTCCGGCACCACCATCCCCCACGAGATCATCGGCGAGTTCGGGGCAGGCCGCGTCCTCCTCAAGCCCGCCAGCAAGGGCACCGGCATCATCGCCGGCGGCCCCGTCCGCGCCGTCATGGAGGCCGCGGGCGTGTCCGACATCCGCGCCAAGTGCCTGCGCACCAACAACCCCCAGAACGTGGTGGCCGCCACCATGGAGGGCCTCAAGGCCCTGCGGAGCCCCGCCGAGGTGGCCCGCATCCGGGGCAAGAGCGTGGAAGAGATCATTTAAGGAGGCTCGCGACAATGGCTAAAACGATCAACATCAAGCTCGTCAAGAGCCTGAACGGGCGTCTGGCCAAGCACAAGGCCACCGCCGCCGCTCTGGGCCTGCACAAGATCGGCGACACCACCGTGCAGCCCGACAACGCGGCCACCCGGGGCAAGATCGCCCACATCGGTTACCTGCTCCAGGTCACCGAGAACGCCTAAGGAGGTGCCACACATGAATCTGCAAGACCTGTCTCCCGCCGCCGGCTCCACTCACGTGGCCAAGCGCAAGGGCCGCGGCATCGGCACCGGCAACGGCAAGACCGCCGGCCGCGGACACAAGGGCCAGTGGGCCCGCTCCGGCGGCGGCGTCCGCATCGGGTTTGAGGGCGGCCAGATGCCTCTGGCCCGCCGGCTGCCCAAGCGGGGCTTCAACAACATCTTCGCCAAGCGGCTGGAGACCGTCAACGTCTCCGCGCTGAACAAGTTCGAGGACGGCGCCACCGTCGACGCCGCCGCGCTGCTGGACAAGGGCATCCTGTCCAAGTGCGAGTACGGCGTGAAGGTGCTGGGCAACGGCGAGGTCACCCGGAAGCTCACCGTCCGCGCATCCGCCTTCTCCGCCTCCGCCAAAGAGAAGATCGAAAAGGCGGGCGGCACGGCGGAGGTGATCTGAGATGTTTCAGACGATCCGTAACGCATGGCGGGTGCCGGAGCTGCGCGGCAAGCTGATCTTCACCATCTTCGCGCTGCTGATCTTCCGGCTGGGCGCCTGCATCCCGGTGCCCTTTATCGACACCGAGATGCTCGGCCAGTATATGAGCCAGCAGTCGGCCAGCATCTTCGGCCTGCTGAACGTCATGAGCGGCGACGCCTTTATGTACGCCACCGTGTTCGCCCTGGGCATCCAGCCCTATATCAACAGCTCCATCATCGTGCAGCTGCTGACCATCGCCATCCCCGCCCTGGAGCGCATGGCCAAGGACGAGGGCGAGGAGGGCAAGAAGAAGATCGCCGCCATCACCCGGTACGCCACCGTGGCCATCGCCCTGATCCAGGCCTTCGGCTACTACACCCTCATCAATTACTACGATGTGGTCACCGTGAAGGGCGTCTGGCCCGCCATCGTCATCATCGCCGCCTTCGTGGCCGGCTCCGCCTTCGTCATGTGGCTGGGCGAGCAGATCACCGAGTTCGGCATCGGCAACGGCATCTCCATCGTCCTGTTCGCCGGCATCGTGTCCCGCGGGCCCTCCATGGTCTACGAGATCATCACCGGTGTGCAGAACTGGGCCGCGGGCGGCGACCCGCAGCAGGTCAGAGTGCTGGCCCCCTGGTTCATCCCGCTCATCGTCATCGGTCTGCTGCTGCTCACCGCCCTGGTGGTGTTCATCGACAACGCCGAGCGGCGCATCCCCGTGCAGTACGCCAAGCGGGTGGTGGGCCGGAAGATGTACGGCGGCCAGTCCACCCACATCCCCATCAAGGTGAATATGTCCGGCGTGCTGCCCATCATCTTCGCCCAGGCCATCGCCTCCATCCCGGCCACCATCGGCTCCTTCGTGCCGTCGGCCCAGACGGAGGGCACCGGCTGGTACAACTTCCTGCAAATCTTCAAGAACACCGGCCTGGTGTACAGCATCGTCTACTTCCTGCTGATCATCGCGTTCAGCTACTTCTACAACACCATCCAGTTCAACCCCGTTGAGGTGGCCAACAACCTGAAGAAGAACGGCGGCTTCGTGCCCGGCTTCCGGCCCGGCAAGCCTACCAGCGACTTCTTCTCCCGGGTCATCTCCCGCATCACCCTGTTCGGCGCTTTGTATCTGGCCGTGGTCGCCCTGCTGCCCACCATCACGGGCAATATCATGAGCGCCCTCGGGAGCTCCGCCGGCAGCGGTCTGGCCATCGGCGGCACCTCCATCATCATCGTGGTGGGCGTCGCGCTGGAGACCGTGAAGGCCCTGGAGGCCCAGCTGATGATGCGGCACTACAAGGGCTTCCTTGAGTGAGCGTGAGGTGGGCTGTATGAAGCTGATCCTGCTCGGCGCCCCCGGCGCCGGTAAGGGGACCCAGGCGGCCATCCTCAGCGAGAAGCTGTCCATCCCCACCATTTCCACAGGCAACATCCTCCGGGCGGCCGTGAAGAACGGCACCCCGGTGGGCCTCAGGGCCAAGAGCTATATGGACGCCGGCAAGCTGGTGCCCGACGAGGTCATCATCGGCATCGTGGCCGAGCGGCTGGCCGAACCCGACTGCGCCAGGGGCTTCATCCTGGACGGGGTGCCCCGCACCATCGCCCAGGCCGAGGCCCTGGAACAGGAGGGCGTCGTGTTCGACAGCGTGGTGGACATCGAGGTCGACGACGCGGTCATCGAACAGCGGATGTCCGGCCGGCGGGCCTGCACCGCCTGCGGCGCCACCTATCACGTGGTGGCCGCGCCTCCCAGGGTGGAGGGCGTGTGCGACGTGTGCGGCGGGGAGCTGGTCCAGCGGGCCGACGACAAGCCCGAGACCGTGCGGAGCCGCCTGGCCGTGTACCACGCCGAGACGGAGCCCCTCCGGGACTTCTACGCCAAACGGGGCCTTTTGAAGACTGTGGAAAATCAGCAGACCATCGAGGACACCACCAAGGCGATCCTCGCGGCACTGGGGCTCTGATCTATGGAGCTCATCACCCTGAAATCTCCCCGGGAGCAGGAGCTCATGCGCCGGGCGGGGCGGATCACCGCCCAGGCCCGGAGGCTGGCCGGGGAAATGGTCAAGCCCGGCGTCACCACCCTCGAGATCGACGCCGCGGTGAGAAGATTTATCGAAAGCCAGGGGGCGACCCCCTCGTTTCTGAATTACAGCGGATACCCGGGATCGGCCTGCATCTCGGTGAACGAAGTGGTCATCCACG
>CANQKJ010000195.1 GCA_947624465.1 uncultured Oscillospiraceae bacterium | reverse complement strand
CAGATCGCCGGGGTGAACGCCTTTGCCCTGGGGGTGCAGATGGTCAACCCCACCGCCAGGGTCTATCTGGAGTGGACCTCGGTGGACGGGGCGGGGGCGGCCATGAAGCGGCTCACCGACCGGGGCATCCGGCTGCTGTCCTCCCAGGATCTGACCCGCCAGGGGGACGAGAGCTGGGCCAGCTTCGGCCTGTCCCTGGTCACCGACGGGGGGCGGGTCGTCCTGGCGGCGCCGGTGTGGAACTGGGGCGTCTACTATGAGGAGATGCTCCGCCGCATCAAGGACAAGTCCTTCCGGGCGGAGTATGAGGAGACCGAACGAGCCGTCAACTACTACTGGGGTATGTCCGCCGGAGTGGTGGAGGTCAACTGCTCCGAGAAGGTCCCCCCCAGCACCCGCAAGCTGGCGGAGCTGCTCCAGCGGGGCATCAGCACCGGCCTCTGC
The DNA here is from genome assembly GCA_947624465.1 of uncultured Oscillospiraceae bacterium. Classification (GTDB taxonomy): domain Bacteria; phylum Bacillota; class Clostridia; order Oscillospirales; family Oscillospiraceae; genus Enterenecus. The sequence goes on along the minus strand of CANQKJ010000195.1, from coordinate 3,656 downwards.
CGGCCCTTCCGGGGCGCTCTCTACGCCCAGGGCGGCCGGGAGATGGACGGAGACCTCACCACGGAGCAGATCATCACCATGGACTGGCTGGTGGAGAACATCGAGGGGTCCATCCCCAGCTACGACCAGCTCACCGAGATCGGCAAGGCCACGGTGGATCAGGTGGGCGTCAAGCCCGCCGCAAAGGATAAGAAGGGATGAGATGAAGATCCTGGCCGTATCGGATGAGGTCTCCAAGCTGTACTACGACTATTACACGCCGGGTATGCTGGACGGGGTGGACCTCATCCTGTCCTGCGGAGATCTGAGCCGGGAGTATCTGGAGTTCCTGGTGACCATGAGCCACTGTCCGCTGCTGTACGTCCACGGCAACCACGACGCCCGGTTCGACCAGGCGCCGCCGGAGGGCTGCGTCTGTGTGGACGGGAAGCTCTATGTCCACAACAGCGTCCGTATCCTGGGGCTGGGGGGTTCTTACCGCTACCGGGACGGGAAGCATATGTACACCGAGCGCCAGATGCGCCGCCGTCTCTGGCAGCTACGGCCCTCTGTGTGGAAAAGCAAGGGGTTCGACATCCTGCTCACCCATGCCCCCGCCCGCCATGTCAACGACTTCGACACCATGGCCCACCGGGGGTTCGAGTGCTTCGGCGAGCTGGTGGAGCGCTATCAGCCAAAATACTTCATCCACGGCCATATCCACAGGAATTACGGGGTAAACATCCCCCAGCGCACCCAACTGGGGGAGACCGCCGTCATCAACGCGTGCGGCTACTGTCTGTTTGACTACTGACGGCGGGAACGCCGGAAAGGAGGAGGCTCCATGGCAAAAAACACCCCGAAAGAGTATCGCAGTCTGATCTTCTATTCGGTATTCGTCCGCAATCACACCCCCGAGGGCACCTTTGAGGGGGTCCGCCGGGACCTGGACCGCATCAGGGGCCTGGGGACCGACGTGGTCTGGCTCATGCCCATCCACCCCATCGGGGAGAGGCGCCGGAAGGGGATTCTGGGCAGCCCCTACGCCATCCGGGACTACCGGGCGGTGAACCCGGAGTTCGGCACCCTGGACGACTTCAAACGACTGGTGGACGATATCCACGCCCGGGGCATGAGGTGCGTCATCGACGTGGTGTACAATCACACCTCCCCGGACTCGGTGCTGTCAAAGGAGCATCCCGAGTGGTTCTATCACCGGCCCGACGGCTCCTTCGGCAACCGGGTTGGGGACTGGTACGACGTCATCGACCTGGACTACTCTGACCCCGGTCTGTGGGATTATCAGATCGACACGCTGAAATATTGGGCGGCCCTCGTGGACGGCTTCCGCTGCGACGTGGCTCCCCTGGTGCCCCTGGACTTCTGGCTGCGGGCCAGACGGGAGGTGGAGGCGGTCCGGCCCGGCTGCCTGTGGCTGGCCGAGTCGGTGGAGCCGGGGTTCATCGCCTGGTGCCGGAGCCAGGGCATGACCGCGCTGTCCGACTCGGAGCTGTATCAGGCCTTCGATCTCTGCTACGACTATGACATCGTAGACGACTGGCGGGCCTATCTTGCGGGGAAGTGCCCGCTGGAGCGGTACGCGGAGGCCGTCCAGCGGCAGGAGACGGTCTATCCCGACAACTATGTGAAGCTCCGCTGTCTGGAGAACCACGACAACCCCAGAGCGGCCTTCGCCATCCCGGACGCCAGGACCCGCCGGAACTGGACGGCCTTCCTCTATTTCCAAAAGGGGGCGGCCCTTTTGTACGGCGGCCAGGAGGTCTCCGCCGCCCACCGGCCCGACCTGTTCGACAGGGACCCGGTGGACTGGAGCGGGGGAGAGGACGTCTCCCCCGGGCTGAGGCGGCTGGCGGAGCTGAAGCGGGACCCCATCCTCGTCGACAGCGGCTATACGGTGCGGGCCCTGGCCCATGATGTGCTGTACGCCGTCCACAGGTCCAAAACCGGTACGCTGGCCGGGGTGTTCTCCATGCGGGGAGAGCCTGTCCTGGCGGAGGTGGATGTTCCCGACGGCCTCTATCCCAATCTTGCGGACGGGGAGACCGTAGAGGTCTACGGCGGCAAGGTGTCCTGCAAGGGGGAGCCGGTCATCCTCCGGAGCGAAAAGAACAGGGCATAAAATGAGGGCGTCCCGCTGGGGACGCCCTCTCTCTGTTGGTATTTCGGATCAGCCGTTCCTGCCCCGCATGAGGGCCTTCATCCGGCGGTCGTGGTTCAGGATCTGCTTGCGGAGCCGCAGGTTCTCCGGGGTGACCTCCAGCAGCTCGTCGTCGGCCAGGAACTCCAGGCACTGCTCTAGGGACATCTGCCGGGGGGGCACCAGCCGCAGGGCCTCGTCGGAGCCGGAGGCCCGCATATTGGTGAGCTGTTTTTTCCGGCACACGTTGACGGTGATATCCTCCAGCTTGGGGCAGACGCCCACCACCATGCCCTCGTACACGGGCACGCCGGGGCCGATGAACAGCGCGCCACGCTCCTGGGCGAAGTACAGGCCGTAGGTCACCGACTCGCCGGTCTCATAGGCCACCAGGGAGCCGGTATTCCGCCGCTGGATGTCCCCCTTGTAGGGGGCGTATTTCTCAAAGACGGAGGCCATGATGCCTTCGCCCTTGGTGTCGGTCAAAAACTCGTTGCGGTAGCCGAACAGGCCACGGGAGGGCACCAGGAACTCCAGCTTGGTGCGGCTGCCGATGGGGTTCATGGAGAGGAACTCGCCCTTGCGGGAACCCAGCTTCTCCATGACGGCGCCCACGTTTTCGGCGGGCACGTCGATGACCACGCGCTCGATGGGTTCGCACTTCACGCCGTCCACCTCCTGGTAGAGGACCCGGGGCGGGGAGACCTGGAACTCGTAGCCCTCCCGGCGCATGGTCTCGATGAGGATGGACAGGGACATCTCGCCCCGCCCGGCCACGTTGAAGGCGTCGGTGGAGTTGGGGACCTCAGATACCCGGAGGGACACATCCTTCAGGGTCTCCCGGAACAGCCGGTCCCGGAGCTGGCGGGAGGTGACGTACTTGCCCTCCCGGCCGGCAAAGGGGGAGTCGTTCACCGAGAAGGTCATCTCCATGGTGGGGGCGGAGATCTTCACGAACTCGATGGGCTCCGGGGCGGCGGGGGCGCAGACGGTGTCCCCGATGGTGATGTCGCCGATGCCGCTCATGGCGATGATCTCACCGGCGGCCGCCTCGGTGACGGGCACGCGGGTCAGCCCGTCAAAGGTGTAAAGGGAGACCGCTTTCGCCTTGCGGGGGGGCACGTCGGGGGAGTGGTAGTTGCAGACCGCGATCTCCTGATTCTGCTTGATAGTGCCCCGCTCGATGCGGCCGATGGCGATGCGGCCCACGAACTCGTTGTAGTCGATGGAGGAGACGAGCATCTGGAAGGGGGCGTCCGGGTCGCACTCGGGGGTGCCCGCAGCCTCGGGCGAGTAGGAGGCGGTGCCCTGCCGGCCGGAGCAGAACAGCATGGGGGAGTCCAGCTGCTCGTCGGTGGCGTCCAGGTCCAGCAGCAGTTCCAGGCACTCGTCGATGACCTCGTGGACGCGCTGGTCGGGCCGGTCGATCTTGTTCAGCACCACGATGACCCGGTGGCCCAGCTCCAGGGCGCGGGACAGCACGAAGCGGGTCTGGGGCATGGGGCCCTCGGCGGCGTCC
>CANQKJ010000194.1 GCA_947624465.1 uncultured Oscillospiraceae bacterium | reverse complement strand
GACGTGCTGGAGCAGAAGGGGGTGGACGTGCGGGTGCAGACCGCCATCGAGATGCGCGCCATCGCCGAGCCCTACATCCGCTCCAGGGCCATCCGCCACCTGGAGAAGGGGAGGGTGGTCATCTTCGGCTGCGGCACCGGCAACCCCTACTTCTCCACCGACACCGCCGCCGTCCTCCGGGCCGCCGAGATCGACGCTGACATCATCCTGCTGGCCAAGAACGTGGACGGCGTGTACTCCGCCGATCCCAAGCAGGACCCCAACGCCGTGAAGTACGACGTGATCTCCTACGACGACGTGCTGGCCCAGCACCTGGGCGTCATGGACACCACCGCCACCTCCCTGTCCATGGACAACAACATCCCCGTCATCCTCTTCGCCCTGAAGGACCCGGAGAACATCCTGCGGGTGGTCCGGGGGGAGAAGATCGGCACCGTGGTGCAGAACTGAGACCCGTTCGGCCGGCAGGCCGTACCGTTACCGTGAAAATCTGAAGGAGAAAGGAAGTCACGACCATGAGCGTTGAGATCAAGACCTACGACGAGAAGATGAAGAAGACCCTGGAGGCCGTCAAGGCCAACAACGCCGGCGTCCGGGCGGGCCGGGCCAACGCCGGCGTGCTGGACCGCATCAGCGTGGAGTATTACGGCGTGCCAACCCCCATCCAGCAGGTGGCCACCATCTCCACCCCCGACCCCCGCACCCTGGCCATCCAGCCCTGGGACCGCTCCCTGCTGAAGGCCATCGAGAAGGCCATCCAGACCTCCGACCTGGGCATCCATCCCCAGAACGACGGCTCGGTCATCCGTCTGGCCTTCCCCCAGCTCACCGAGGAGCGCCGCAGGGAGCTGACCAAGCAGGTCCGCAAGTACGGCGAGGAGGGCAAGGTGGCCATCCGCAACATCCGCCGGGACGCCATGGACGCCATCAAGAAGGCGGTAAAGGCCTCCGAACTCACCGAGGACGACCAGAAGGAGATGGAGAAGGACCTCCAGGACCTGGTGGACAAGCGCTGCAAGGACGTGGACGACATCACCGCCGCCAAGGAGAAGGAATTGATGGCGGTATAATGCCGGGGTTTTCCCATGATACTTTCGCACAGGCGGGGAATTCCCCGCTTGTGTGCTGTTTATAACCTGTTTGCCGCAGGAATAATCTGCATATAATTGTTAGGAGTTATCAGCTATGGCTCTCTTTCCGCGCCGGGACAGGGGGCTCCGGGCCGACCTGGAGCATCTGCCCCGCCACATCGCCATCATCATGGACGGCAATGGCCGCTGGGCCAGGCAGCGGGGCCTGCCCCGCACCGCCGGCCACGCCGCCGGGGCGGAGACCTTCCGCACCGTGGCCACCTTCGCCAAGGACATCGGGCTGGAGTATCTGACGGTCTACGCCTTCTCTACCGAGAACTGGAAGCGGCCCCCCGAAGAGGTCCAGGCCATCATGGGCCTGCTGGAAAAGTACCTCCACGAGGCCATCGGGCGTATGGCAAAAGACAGGGTGAAGATGGCCTTTTTCGGCGATCTGACCCCGCTGGCGCCCAATCTCCGGGAGCTGTGCCGCGAGACGGAGGAGATCTCCAAAGGGTATGACGGGTGCCAGGTGAACATCTGCCTGAACTACGGCGGCCGGGACGAGATCGTCCGGGCGGCCAGGGCCTTTGCCCTGGACTGCGTGGAGGGCCGGGCCGACCCAAACCATCTTACCGAGGACAAATTCGGCGGGTATCTCTACTCGGCGGGCGTGCCCGACCCGGACCTCATCATCCGTCCCAGCGGGGAGGTGCGGCTGTCCAACTTCCTGCCCTGGCAGTCCGCCTACGCGGAGTTCTATTTCACCGACGTGCTGTGGCCCGACTTCTCCAAGGAGGAGCTGCTGCGGGCCATCGCCGTCTACCAGCACCGCTCCCGGCGGTACGGAGGTGTGTGAACCTATGGCAAAACGGATCATCGTGGCGGTCATCTTCGTGCCGCTGCTCATCGCGCTGATGCTGTTCGCCCCGCCCCTGCTGTGGGCGGCGGTGGTGGCGTTCATCTCGGCCCTGGCCGCCTTTGAGCTGCTGCGGGCCGCGGGGGAGGGGAAGGTCACCGTCCCCATGAAGGTGATCGCCGTGGCCGCCGCCGCCGTCATCCCGGTGACGCGGCTCTATGAGTTCGCCAATCTGGCGGTCTGGCTCTGCGCCTTTCTGGTGGCGGCGGTGTCCTTCTGGTGCGCCATCCACGCCTATGACGAGGGGGACGCCAGGATCGGCTTCGCCCAGGTGCTGCTGAGCGTCTTTGCCGGCATGGTGATGCCCTTGGCCCTGTCCTCCCTGGTGGTGCTGAAGGGGATGGACCACGGACAGTATCTGGTGCTTCTGGCGGTGCTGCTGGCCTTTATCACCGACGGAGGGGCCTACTTCGCCGGGGTGTTTTTGGGGAAGCACCGGGGGGTCACCCGGGTCAGCCCCAACAAGAGTGTGGAGGGCTACATCGGCGGCTTCCTCACCGGCGTGGTCTTCGCGGTGCTGTACGGCCTTGTGATCTCGAAGATCAGCGGGGCCGCGGCCAACTATCTGTCCCTGGGCCTCTGCGGGCTGTTCGGGGCGCTGGCCACCGAGATGGGGGACCTGTCCTTCTCCTTTGTCAAGCGGCAGTACGGCGTGAAGGACTACGGCCGCCTGCTGCCCGGCCACGGGGGGATGCTGGACCGGTTTGACAGTATGTTCTTCTGCGGGCCGGTGGTGCTGTTCGTGGTCACCGTCCTGCCGGCATTTACGGGGGTCGCGTGATGGGCAGGACGCTTTCCATCCTGGGCTCCACCGGGTCCATCGGCCGGCAGACCCTGGAGGTGGCCCAGGCGGGGGGACACAGAGCCGCCGCCCTGACCTTCGGCCGCAACGTCAAGCTGGCGGAGGAGCAGGCGAGGCGGTTCCGTCCCGCGCTGATCGCCACGCCGGACGAGGGGGCCGCCGCCGATCTGCGGACCCGTCTGGCCGACACTGATATCCGGGTATCCAGCGGGGAGGAGGGGCTTGTCGAGGCCGCGTCCCTCCCTGAGGCCGACACGGTGGTGGCGGCCATCGTGGGCATCGCCGGATTGAAGCCCACCCTTGCCGCCGTCGACGGCGGCAAGCGGGTGGCCCTGGCCAACAAAGAGGTCCTGGTGTGCGCCGGGGAGCTGGTGACCGCCCGGGCCGGGGAGAGGGGCGCGGAGATCGTCCCGGTGGACTCGGAACACTCGGCCATCTTCCAGTGCCTCCAGGGGGCCCGTCGGAGCGAGATCCGGCGGCTGCTCCTCACCGCCTCCGGCGGACCCTTCTACGGTATGGACCGTAAAGCTCTCTCCCTTGTCACCAAGGCGGACGCCCTGCGGCATCCCACCTGGTCCATGGGGCAGAAGATCACCATCGACTCCGCCACCCTGATGAACAAGGGGTTCGAGGTCATCGAGGCCATGCGGCTGTTCGGGGTGCCGGCGGAGCGCATCGACGTGGCCGTCCACCGGGAGGGGGTCGTCCACTCCCTGGTGGAGTTCGCGGACGGGGCGGTGCTGGCCCAGCTGGGCAGCCCGGATATGCGCCTGCCCATCCAGTACGCCCTCACCTGGCCGGACCGGACCGAGGGCATCGCGAAGCTCTTCGATCTGTTCTCCTGCCCGCCTTTGACCTTCCGGCGGCCGGACACGGAGACCTTCCGGTGCCTGGCGCTGGCGCTGGAGTGCGCCGGGACCGGCGGCACCTCCACCGCCGTCCTCAACGGGGCCAACGAGGCGGCCGTGGGGCTGTTTTTGGAGGAGAGGATCGGCTTTTTGGACATCCCACGGCTGGTGGAGGGAGCCCTGGAGCGGGTGGAGACCGTCCCCAACCCCTCCCTGGACGATATTTTTGAGGCCGACCGGGCCGCCCGGCAGGCGGTTTCTGAGCAAATGAGGTGACCAGACAGATGGCGCGTATCCTGTACATTTTACTGGCGGTACTCCTGTTCGGTGTGCTCATCGCCATCCACGAGTTCGGCCACTTTTTCACCGCCAAGCTGCTGGGGGTGAAGGTGAACGAGTTCTCCATCGGCATGGGGCCGCTGCTGCTCTCCCGGCAGAAGGGGGAGACCCTTTACAGCCTCCGG
>CANQKJ010000193.1 GCA_947624465.1 uncultured Oscillospiraceae bacterium | reverse complement strand
GGAGAGGGCCTCCCTGTCCTTCACCTCCATCTGGGGCAAGCTGGACACCGTGCCCAAGATGGAGGTGAAGGACAGGGAGGCCCTCTCCCTGGCCTACACCCCCGGCGTGGCCCAGCCCTGCCTGGAAATTCAAAAGGATATCGGCAAGAGTTATGAGCTGACCGGCCGCTGGAACACGGTGGCCGTGGTCACCGACGGCACCGCCGTGCTTGGCCTGGGGGATATCGGCCCCGAGGCCGGTATGCCCGTGATGGAGGGCAAGTGCGTGCTGTTCAAGGCCTTCGGCAACGTGAACGCCGTCCCCCTCTGCGTCCGCTCCAAGGATGTGGACGAGATCGTCAACACCGTGGCCCTGCTGGCGGGGTCCTTCGGCGGGGTCAACCTGGAGGACATCTCCGCCCCCCGGTGCTTTGAGATCGAGCGGAAATTGAAGGAACGGTGCGATATCCCCATCTTCCACGACGACCAGCACGGCACCGCCATCATCGTGGCGGGGGCGCTCATCAACGCGCTGAAGCTCACCGGCAAGCGCATCGAGGACGTCACCGCCGTGTTCTCCGGGGCGGGGGCCGCCGGCACCGCCATCTTCAAGCTGCTGAAGTCCATGGGCCTGGGGGACGCCGTCATCTGCGACCGCAAGGGGGCCATCTCCTCCGCCCGGACCGATCTGAACGCCGCCAAACAGGAGCTGCTGGCCCTCTCCAATAGGGAGGACAGGTCCGGTTCCCTGGCCGACGTGATCCGGGGGGCCGACCTGTTCATCGGCGTGTCCTCCCCCGGCGTGGTGACGCCGGAGATGGTCAAGACCATGGCCAGGGACCCCATCCTCTTCGCCATGGCCAACCCCGTGCCCGAGATCATGCCCGACCTGGCCAAGGAGGCCGGGGCCGCCGTGGTGGGCACCGGCCGCAGCGACTTTCCCAACCAGATCAACAACGTGCTGGCCTTCCCCGGCGTGTTCCGGGGCGCCTTCGACGTGCGGGCCTCCGATATCAACGAGGAGATGAAGATGGCCGCCGCCCACGCCCTGGCCTCCCTGGTCAGCGACGGGGAGCTGTCCCCCGACTACATCATCCCCGCCCCCTTCGACCCACGGGTGTGCCCGGCGGTGTCGGCGGCGGTGGCCCAGGCCGCGAGGGAGACAGGCGTGGCGAGGGTCTGAACCGAACACCAAAAGGGACCGCATCGCGGTCCCTTTTTTGCGCCCTCCTATTGACAACGCATATTATATGCTGTATAATATTGCACAAGAGAAGGGAGGGGCTGATATGGCGTTCGCGATGGGGACGCCTCTGCTGGACGCCTGCGTGCTGGCGGTGCTGTCCGGCGGGGACGCCTATGGCTACTCGCTGACCCAGCGGGTGAAGGAGCGGCTGGACATCTCCGAGTCCACCCTGTACCCGGTGCTGCGCCGGCTGGAGCGGGACGGATATCTCCGGGTGTACGACCGGCCCTTCCAGGGCCGCAACCGGCGGTATTACGCCATCACCCAGGTGGGGAGGACCTATCTGGATGTGCGGCGGGGAGAGTGGAAGGAATTCCGGGACGGCGTGGACGCGCTGCTGGAGGAGGAGAGCGAACATGGATAAGAGAGCCTATCTGAGCCGCCTGTCCGACAATCTGGAGCGGTATGTGCCCGACCAGGAGCGGTGGGACATCCTGCGGTGGTATGAGGAATACTTCAAGGACGCCGGCGAGGGGAACGAGCAGGCGGTCATCCAAGAGCTGGGCGACCCGGCCACCCTGGCCCGCCGGCTGGCGGAGGAGCGGGGCTACGGCGAAACGCGCAAAGGCCCCCGGATGTGGCAGATCCTGCTGGGGGCGGTCATCGTGGTCATCATCGCCATCCCGCTGATGGCCTTCAGCCCTCTGGCCCAGCTCCTGGGCTTCCATCGGGTGACCCATGACCCGGTGGAGTTTGTGACCACCGTGCCGGTGGAGCAGGCCCCGTCGGAGTGGTATGAGCCCGATCCCGGGTACGGCGTCGACATCGACATCAACGCGGAGGGGGTCAACGTAGACCTCCACGCCGAGGACATCGACTCCCCCTCGGTGCGGACCAATATGAGCACCGACGGCGATAATTTGGACTGGGATTTCGACGGCCAGTATCTGTATGTCAACTGGTACGGCAGCGGGGAGTCCTCCTACAAGGCCGCCGGCACCCTCACCGTGGCCATCCCCGCGTCCTGGGAGCTGGCCCAGGTCAGCGTATATTTGGTCGGCGCGGGAGACGCGGCGGTGAGCGATCTCCAGCTCTGCGATGAGCTGTATGTGGAGACCGAGGTGGGGAATGTGACCGCCAAGCGGATCCTGGATGTCGGCGGCTATCTCTCCCTCCACGCCGGCGTGGGGGACGTGTCCTTTGACGGCCTGCCCGCCAGGGCCGGCTCTACCTACCTCAGCACAGAGACAGGGGATGTCAGCGCCACCCTGTTCTGCGAGGACAGGAGCGTCCCCTACAGCCTGAATACCGATGTGGGCACGGTGACGGTGGACGGCGTGGACTGCGGCTCCAGCGCCTCTTACAGCGTCGGCAGCGTCGCCTGGCACTTTAACGCCTGGACCAACGTTGGGGACGTGTCCCTGGCCTTCGACCCGGAGGGCGTGGTGGGCGTCATCCAAGGAGAGGACAACGGTGGGATCTACACCATCGTCCCCACTTCTCCGCCTGTCTCCGTGACCGATTGAATACGACAAGGCCCGTCCGGGTGACCGGACGGGCCTCTTTTACGCCTTTCCCAGAAAGGCCAGCAGCTTTTCCTTGGTATTGTCCTCCGGGTGCCGGATGATGTGCTGGGCCAGCTTCCGCCGGGTGGGGCCGATGGACCGCCGGGTGTAGCCCAGCTCGAACAGCTCGCTGCCGGACAGGGCCAGGGTCCGCAGGGCCTCCCGCTCCGGGTAGAGGATGGCGTTCTTCACCTGCCGCCCCACGGGCATACTTTGGATGGGCAGGCCGGTGAGCCGCACCAGGGCCCGCCAGCGGGGGACCGGCTCGGCGGGAACTGCGCGGAGGGACTTCCAGTCCGCGTCCCGGGGCACGGGGGCGAACCGGTCCAGCAGCCCCAGCCGGGCGAACTCCCCCACCCCCTCCGGATGGCGGGAGAGGAGGGTCTTTTTCAGCTCCATCACCAGCCGTTCATCGGAGATCTGCTCCACCAGGGGGGCGCACTTCTCCATGGCGGCCAGGGCCGACGGCTCGATGGCGAACCCCAGCTGGGCGGCCTGCCTGAGGCCCCGGAGGATGCGGAGCGCGTCCTCGGTGAAGCGGGTCTCCGGGTCCCCCACCACCCGCAGAAGTTTGGCCTTCAGGTCGGCCTGGCCGCCGGTGGGGTCGATGATGGTGTAGTCCAGGTCCATGGCCATGGCGTTGACGGTGTAGTCCCGCCGGAACAGGTCCCGCTCCAGGTCGCTGACGAAGGTGACCCCGTCGGGGTGGCGGCCGTCGGAGTACTCTCCGTCGGTGCGGAAGGTGGTCACCTCCACCGCCGTGCCCCGGGTCAGCACGGTGACGGTGCCGTGCTTCACCCCGGAGAGGACCACCCGGGGGAACAGCTCGGCGGTCTGCTCCGGCAGGGCGGAGGTACACACGTCCCAGTCCTCCGGGTCCCGGCCCAGCAGCAGGTCCCGGACGCAGCCCCCCACCGGGTAGGCCTGGAAACCCGCCTGGCGCAGGACCTTGCAGACATGGAGGGCGTGGGGCGGGATCAGGGATCGACTCATGGGAGTGGGCCTTCTTTCGTGTAAAATGGATGGGCGGCGGAGGAACGGATTTTCCTGTTGCCATTTCCGCAATGATGTAGTATAATACCACCGTTTGCAGTATACAGAGCGGTTTTGCGGCAAAATTTCGCCTACCCGCATAGAATATACCATCCTGGGCGCGGACGCAACCCCTTTCCGCGCTTTCCATGACAGAGGGAATGAATATGTCAGCGTCAGTAAGCAATATCCGCGAATATCTCCGTCCCGGCCGGCGGGCCCACCTGGTGGGCATCGGCGGGGTGTCCATGGCCTCCCTGGCCGAGGTGCTCCACGGCGCGGGGGTGACGGTCACCGGCTCCGACCAGCGGGAGAGCGCCACGGTGAAGCACCTGCGCGCCA
>CANQKJ010000192.1 GCA_947624465.1 uncultured Oscillospiraceae bacterium | reverse complement strand
TCCTTCTGCTTGTTGACGGTCTCCTCGTCGATCTCGTTGCCGTCCTTGTCCGTGGTCTCCACAGTGGGGGCGGCCACATAGAACACGGTGTACTCAAAGGTGTCCAGATCGTCGTGATGCTCGGCCAGATAGGCGTCCAGGTCCTCCTGGGTGTAGGCGTCCAGCAGCTCCTGCCGGTGGTCGGCGTAGTATTTGTTGGCCAGGGCGTTCCGCTCCACCTGGGTCTTAAGGACGCCGTTGGTGATATAGGGGCCGTAGGCCGCCCGCAGGTAGGAGCCGTAGCTGGTCCCGTTGGAGGACGCGCTTTCCCGGATCTCCTGCATCGCGGCGTCCGCGTCGTCCTTCACGCCGCTGAGGGAGTAGCCCTTCTCCAGCGCCTCATTGTAGAGGGCGGTGACAAAGGAGGCGTTCTCCAAGGCGGTCTCCATATAGAAGTCGTGATAGGTCTTGCCGCTCTCCTCGTCGTACACGTCGGTGTCGGCGGGAAGGGTGGGGGTGATGCCCAGCTGGGCGTACATGGAGTAGAGATAGTTCAGATAGTTGGTCCGGGCGGAATAGTAATAGTAGCTCAGGTCGGCCACAGACATTTTCTCGCCGCCCACGGTGCCGGCGGTCATCCGGCGCTGGAAGAAGCCGGAGTTCCAGATCAGAAGGGCCGCCACCGCGACCGCCGCCACGGCGGCGACGACGCCGTAGATGATGTTTTTGCGTCTGCGGTCAGCCTGCTCCTTCTGTGCCTTGATCGTCTTGGGGTCAGGGCCGCCGCCCTGCCGCTGTTTCTTTTCGCGGGATGCGCTCATGGAATATCAATCCTCTCAAATCGTCAGTAGGGAAGCACATCCGAAGAGGGGATGTGCAAAATACAGCGGTCATTATATCACGATGGGTCAAGGCTTGCAAGACAAATTTCCCAGTCGCAGAAATTTTACAAATGGCCAAAAAGGAAAAAAACGGGAGGGCTTTCGCCCTCCCGTGTGATGGCAAACCCCCGCCGTGGCCGTGCCGTCCTCATTAAAAACCTGCACGTTCCATGCAGGTGGGTCGCCTCCGTCGACCTTTACCGCTTCCAACTTCCGGAGTCCCCCGAAGGGGGCCGGGAGGCCTGCGAACCAGTCTCCGAGGGGGCGTCCCTTATAAAAGATGTGGGTTTTAACAAGGACGAAGTTCACGTAGTTAAAACCCGGCAGGGGGGAGAGATCACTCTTCCTCGTCTTCCTCCGCGAACAGGTCCTCCATAAAGCGGTCATAGACCTCGTTCAGCTCGTTTTCGTCGTCGATGTCGGCCAGCAGCTGTTCGCCGTCCTGTTCGACCACCTGCAGCAGGATCAGGCCGAAATCCTCGTCGTCCTCGTCCATGTCGGCGGGGACGAAGGCCATATACTCCCTGCCCTTATGCTCCAGGGTGCCCAGGTGCTCCAGTTCAAATTCATTTCCGTCGTCGTCGGTGACGGTGACGAAGTCGGGGCCGTATTCCTCGCTCATGGCTATGCCTCCTCTTGTTGGGGTACAGCTATATTGTAACCGCCCGCGGGCAAAAATGCAAGAGGGAACCGCGGGAAAATCCGCCGGGAACGGCCAGTCCGGCCGCGTAAGGAATTCTTAAAGATTTGACGGGCCGTTGGGGTGGACAAATGGGTTTCGGTGTGGTATAATCCACAAGATATTGGGCCATTAGCCCGCTTTGGCCAAGAGAGGGAGGACGCCCGCCGCGTGAGAGACGGCGAGACCCATATACGGAGGAACCCAATTATGGCAGAACGGAACCAAAACCAGAACAGGAGCGGCGGCTGGGATCAGCAGAGCGGCCCCCGCCGCCGGGACTACCGGGAGAGGCATCCGGTCACCCGGCCCGTCGCCGTCACCGTCCTCATCCGCATCCTGCAGGTGCTGGGCACCCTGGTGCTGATCGGCGCGGTGACCGGCATCTTCATGGTCATCTACGCGTCCATCTATGTAAAGACCTCCATCATGCCCCGGACGGATATCGACTTCTCCGTCTTCACCATGGACGAGAACTCGGTGATGTACTACATCGACCCGGAGACCGGAGCGGAGATGGAGTGGCTCACCCTCCACGGCGACGAGAACCGGGAGTACGTGAAGTTCGACCAGATCCCCGAGGATCTGGTCAACGCCTTCGTGGCCATCGAGGACAAGCGGTTCTGGGACCACCACGGGGTGGACTGGTACCGCACCGCCGGCGCGTTCATGAATATGTTCCTGTCCATGCGGAACACCTTCGGCGCCTCCACCATCACCCAGCAGACCATCAAGAACTATACCGAGTACGACGACGTGACCGTCACTCGCAAGATCCTGGAGATCTTCACCGCCTTGGAGACGGAAAAGAAGTACGACAAGGACGAGATCTTGGAACTCTACCTGAACAAGATGTTTCTGGGCAACCGGTGCTACGGCGTCCAGGCCGCCGCCCAGTACTATTTCGGCAAGGACGTGTGGGATCTGGACCTGGCCGAGTGCGCCAGTCTCGCCGGCATCACCAACAACCCGTCCCTGTACAGCCCCTACGGCACCGTCAACGTCACCCGCTACCCCTGCCTGGAGTGCGGCACCTATAACAACGACCCCGAGGCCGAGTGCGACGGCTGCGGCGCCATCCACTACGGCCCCGGCGAGGAGTGGGACAACCGCCGCTGGAACAAGGCCCGGCAGGAGACCATCCTCCGGGAGATGCTCAACCCCACCGACGACGGGGACGGCGAGGAGGACAAGCCCTCCCTGTTCGACAAGCTGCGGGAGATGATCTTTGGGGAAGAGAAGGAGTACCACTATATCGACCAGGCCCAGTACGACCAGGCCGTGGCCGAGCCGCTGGTATTCACCGCCGACACGGGGTCCTCCGGCGAGGACGAGACCCAGGAGGAAGCCGTGGACGCCGCCAGCCTCTACACCTGGTATCAGGAGGCCGTCATCGAGGAGGCCATCGACCTGGTGCAGAAGCAGACCGGCCTGGACCGGGCGGTGTGCCAGCACATGGTGTTCAGCGGCGGGCTGAAGATCGTCACCGCCTACGACCCCAGGGCACAGGCGATCGTGGACGAGGTATACGACGACCCGTATGAGGTGGATTACATCTCCTCCACCGGGCAGAAGCTCCAGTCCAACATCACCGTGGTGGACAACGCCACCGGCTATGTGGTGGCCATGGGCACCACCTTCCCCAAGACCACCAACCGGGGCTGGAACTACCCGGTGGACACCGTCAAGCAGCCCGGCTCCTCCATCAAGCCCCTGTCGGTCTACGCCCCCGGCTTTGAGCTGGGCCTGATCAACCCGGGAACCCCCATCGACGACAGCCAGACCATGACGGTGAACGGCGACGCGTGGCCCAATAACTACCCGGCCCGATACAAGGGACTGACCACCGTGCGGGAGGGCGTGGTCCGCTCGGCCAACACCGTGTCGGTCCACACCCTGGAGCGGGTGACTCCCCGGGAGTCCTTCAAGTTCCTGACCGAGCGGTTCAAGTTCACCTCCCTGGTGGAGTACCGGGAGCTGAGCGACGGGAGGATCCAGTCGGACGTGGACTGGTCGCCGCTGGCCGTCGGCGGCCTGACCCGCGGGATGTCCACCCACGAGATGGCGGCGGCCTTTGCCGCCTTTGCCCGGAACGGCTCCTTTGTCTCCGCCCGGACGGTGGCCCGCATCGACCGGAAGATCGGCGATTCCTATGAGCTGCTGGTGGACAACGACCCACACGGCGGCGAGATCATCATGAAGCAGTCCACCGTTTATTATATGGACAGCATCATGCGGGACGTGGTCAACACCAGCGCCGGTACGGGCACCAGCGCCCGCGTACGGGGACAGACGGTGGCCGGCAAGACCGGCACTACCGAAAACGGCACCGACCTCTGGTTCTGCGGCTACACCCACTACTACACCGCCGCGGTGTGGTCGGGCTTCGACAGCGGCACCGACAGCATCCCGGACAGGCTGAACAACCCCTCCTCCGTCCTGTTCAAAAAGGTGATGACCATTCTCCACGACGGGAAGGAGCGGGTGGACTTCCCGGTGATCGACGGGCTGAAGAGCTATAGCATCTGCACCGCCTGCGGCAAGCTGGCCAGCGACGCCTGCCAGAGCGACCCCCGGAGCAACCCGGTGCAGACCTTCCGCCTGCTGCCCGAGG
>CANQKJ010000191.1 GCA_947624465.1 uncultured Oscillospiraceae bacterium | reverse complement strand
TGCCCGTCTCCTCTTTGCGGACGTTGTAGTTCTCATAGATCATATCCCCCGCCGCGACGCCGATGAGGGTCTGGTCGTACTCGATGTCCGCGTCGCCCGTCAGGAAGTAGTGGTCTACGTTGGACAGGGCCTCCTCCAGGGTGGTATCCCCGCTGAGGGCGGACACCATGCTGCGGCCGAAGTACTGGAGCAGCATGGCGGGGAACCGGATGTCGTATACATAGCCCTCCGACACGCAGTCCGCCAGACCCGCGGGGATCTCGCTGGGGACGGGGACCTCCGCCGCCAGATAGGACTGGGACGCGCCCAGGTCCCGAATAAAGGCGGCCTGTCCCTCCGGGGTGGACAGCAGGGCCAGGACCCGCCGGGCGGCGTCCAGAACGTCCTCCCTGCCCGGCTCGGCCAGGGCTGCGTTCAGGCCCAGGTACGCGGCCGGGGCGGCGGTGGTCCAGGCGTGACCCTCCCCCTCGCTGAGGAAGGGGAGCATGGCGTACTCATACCGATCGCTGGCAGCGTTCAGCGTGTCCAGGAAGCGGACCGTGCTGTATGTCAGCAGCAGGGTTCCGTCCAGCATCCGGTCCTGGACGGGGGTCGCGTTGCCCCGGCCGCCATGCAGACGGGCAGGGTTGAGATAGCCTTTCTCCACCATGGCGGAGGGCAAGTCGAGACAGCGGGCCATGCCGTTTGCAAAGGTGTCCTCCCGCCGGGTGAGGCGCTCCCGCCAGATGACCCCCTTGGCCCGGCCCAGAAAGTCGGGGATCTGGGTACCGATAAAATAGGAGGATACGTTGGTCATATCGTTGGACTCCATGGCGAACATGACGCCGTCGCTCCCGATGCCCAGCCCCCGGGACGCCGCCGCGTCCAGCAGGGCCAGCAGCGCGCCGGTTGTGGCGGGGGGCTCGGTCACCCCGGCCTGGGCGGCCAGGGTGGCGTTATAGATGTAGCCGGAATACTGGCCGGGCAGGGGCAGGAACAGGGTCTTGCCGTCAATGAGCAGGTTCTGGGAGATGCCGGCCTGGTAGACGGAGGCAAACTCCTGGGCGCTCAGATCCATGGCATAGGTCTTTACGTCCCCGGTGGGCATGGAGGTGGTGATGATGTCGGAGCCGTGGCCGGTGCGCAGACGGCGCTCGCTTTCCCCGTCGATGGTGGCCAGGGCGTTGCGCTCGATCTGCAGGTCGATATCGGGGTACGTCTCCTCCACCAGCGCCTCAAAGTTGGACAGGTCGGCGGTATACAGCATGGTCACCGGGACCTGCTGGTCGGCGGGCTTCCCCCCGCTCTCCACCGGCCCGGGCCTTGCCGCCGGGCCGCAGCCCGCCAGTTGAAGGGCCAGCAGGCAGGTCAGGATCAGACTGACAAACCTCTTCTTCATGTTCCGTTACACCCCCATCCCAGGCAAGGATACAATAAGACATTTTGATTATACAAACTGGCCGCGGGATTGTCAAGGACGGCGCCCATCCGCTTCACCCCCTGTTTGCCCCCGTGAGGCGATTTGAGGCCCGCCTGCCGGTGGGGTGGCACCCGTCCCACCCCCAGCGATTAGCCCTGAAATTCACCCATTTTTCAAGGCTGTTCTCGCTCCGATTTCCTCCGGCGCTTTCACCAAATGAGGGCAAAGCAGAGGGGGCGAAAGAGGTGCGGGTTAAAGCGCGGGGGTCTATCGCCCCCTCGCGCGGTCCACAGCGCCCCGCAATGCGGGTCGCTTCAAGGGCTTTGTTGGTTTTCACGGCGGGGGTCACTTTTTCGGCGCGGGGGTCACTTCGGGGATGACTTCCCTGGGAAATGCCCGGTTTTTAAGGCTCTGGCTGGGTTCCAAATGGGGATAAGAGACATTTTGGGGCTAAGGTCACAGAAAAAAGAAAGGCAACCGTTACCTCGCAGTAATCAACGATGGAAGGGCGCCTGCTCATTTATCAAAAGGATCGTGTCACGCTTTTGAAACCCGTTTTTCGAGGGTGGTAAGGTAACTACACAGGCCCACCTCGTTTCGCGGTTTTGGGCCTTAGAGAATCAAGGGCTGCGAAACCCCTAAATGCGTAGAAAGCAGGAAGTCCATGTCACGCTTGTAAGTCCGTTTTTCAGGGCGGTAAGGTAAATACACAGGCCCCTCCCGTTTCGCGGTTTTGGGCCTTAGAGAATCAAGGACTGTGGAACCCCAAAGCGTGACACTGCGGCCCGCCGATCAGTGCAAAAAGTTCCATGCCTGAAACAAGAGAGAGGCATACCCACGGCAAATGATAACAGTTTGAAAACTGTGCGCAAAAGCCCTGGCTATTTGCTCTGGTTACTGGTATTGTGTGTCGCTGAAGGAGGCGACCGCCATGCCCGAATATCTAAGAGCGCTCCACGAACGGTTCACTACAGTGTCACCCGAAGCGGCAAAGATACAGCGTGAGCGAGACAGGATCCTCGCCCGCCTGCGGGGACAGTTGGGTAAGTCCCAACGAATCCTGCTCCTCCACCTGCTGGATCTGGAGGATAATCTGCGGGACCAGACCTCCCTGGACAGCTTTCTCTCCGGCGTCCGTCTGGCCAGAGGGATCGAGCAGGAGTTGAGTGAACTGCCACCATACTCCTTCGACGGTGAGAACGAGGAACACGCCAGACAGAAAGCAGGTGAAGTATCATGCAGAAAAAACTCCTGACCAACGGCAATGTGTTCAAGCGCACCGATGGCCGCTGGAACGGCGTAGTCTGGTACCTGGATGAGCAAGGAGAGCGAAAGCGCAAATCCTTCTGCGGCACGTCCAAGCCGGAGATCAAGGCCAAGATCACCGAGTACATCGCAGACTTCAAGCACCAGATTGCCGCTTCGGACGAGTCCAAAGCAAAACTGGAGGATAGCATGAAAAGCTGGCTCCGGGTGTTCAAATTCCCCTCGGTGGAGCGCACGACCTACGACCGACTGGAGTGGACCGCCACCCATCTGGTCTACCCACTGCTGGGGGACAAGGTGGTGGGCGACGTGACTTCCGCCGACGTGAAGGCCACACTCAACCACTGGATGGCCGCAGGCTTCGCCTACACCACCGTGAAGAAAGTCCACAACCTTCTAACGGACTACTTCCGCTACCTCACGCAGCAAGAACTCATCAGCAAGAACCCCATGCCGGCAGCGCCCATGATCAAGCGGGCAAACTTCCTGGCCGCCCAGGGAAAGGAGAACCTGCCCACCTTCGAGACGGTCACGACCTTCTCGCCCTCTGAAATCGAGCGGTTCAAGGTCGAGGCTGTGCGGAAGTGGAACAACGGGAAACGGATCTACCAGCAATCCGCAGCCTACGTCCTGATGCTGAACACCGGCCTCCGCACCTGCGAGGTGCTGGGTCTGCTGAACAGCGATATCGACCTGGACCGCCGGGTGATCCACCTCCAGCGAGGCGTGAAGGAAATCGCCAAGCGCAACGGGGTGGAAGCCGCCGGCGGAATAGAAATGAAGGTGGGCAAGCTGAAAACTGCCTCCAGCAAGCGGGACGTGCCCTTGAACCAAGCAGCAGTCGCTGCCATTCTGGATTTGCGGACGGAGCGGTACTTCGGGGAGAACACACCCCTGATCTCCGACGAACAGGGCGGCTACACCAAACCTGTGAACTTCCGCAAACGGTACTACCGAATCCTTGAGGCCGCCGGAATTGAGCAGAAAGGTCTGCACAGCCTCCGGCACACCTTCGCCACCAACCTAGTCAACGGCGTGAAGCAGTCCGACGGAACAATCAAGGCCTTATCCCCACGCCAGGTGGCAGACCTCCTGGGCCACTCCACCTCTGAAATCACAGAACTCTACTATGTGCGTAAAGACACCGCCCGTCTGGCCGGGATCACGGCGGGGTTCGAGCTGTGAGCCCTGCAAAAACACCCCTGCCTAAAACAGTCAAGCCATTCATCGGCCCAAAAACTGAGTCACATGATCAAAGAAAACGTCCCTCTGGTCAAAACCCACCGACCAGAGGGGCCAAAAACTTTGATGCTATTTTGGTGCTGTACCCGACGGAACAGGGCGGGACCGTTGACGCCAAACAGCACGATTTGGGCATCATTCGGGCATCGGACTCGGTCTGCCGGAAAACATCCCGCCCAAAAAGTACCGAAAAAGCTCCGAAGTCAGGTGACTTCGGAGCTTTAGTGGCAGGGGCAGAAGGATTCGAACCCTCGGCACTCGGTTTT
>CANQKJ010000190.1 GCA_947624465.1 uncultured Oscillospiraceae bacterium | reverse complement strand
GCAACGTGAACTTCTGCTTCGAGGGCATCGAGGGCGAGTCCCTGCTGCTGCTGCTGGACGACAAGGGGGTGTCCGCCTCCTCCGGGTCGGCCTGCACCTCCGGGTCCCTGGACCCCAGCCACGTGCTGCTGGCCATCGGCCGGCCCCACGAGGTGGCCCACGGCTCCCTGCGGCTGACCCTGGACTACACCAACACCATGGAAGAAGTGGAGGAGATCGCCGCCGCCGTGAAAGAGGTGGTGGACTATCTCCGCAAGATGTCCCCCGTGTGGAAAGAATTGGAGAGAGGAGAGCGCAACTATGTTATACAGTGAAAAAGTGATGGACCACTTCCGCAACCCCCGGAACGTGGGCGAGATCCCCGACGCCGACGGCATCGGCGAGGTGGGCAACGCCAAGTGCGGCGACATCATGAAGATGTACCTGAAGATCGACGACGGCATCATCACCGACGTGAAGTTCGAGACCTTCGGCTGCGGCAGCGCCATCGCCACCAGCTCCATGGCCACCGAGCTCATCAAGGGCAAGCCTCTGGAGGAGGCGCTGACCCTCACCAACCAGGCGGTGGTGGAGGCCCTGGACGGCCTGCCCGCCCACAAGATCCACTGCTCCGTGCTGGCCGAGGAGGCTGTCCGGGCGGCCATCAAGGACTACTATGACAAGAACAACATCCCCTACAACCCCGCCGACTTCTGCGACCACGACTGCGAACACTGCGGGGCGGAACACTGAACCGGCGCTGACAGAAAAGGCAGAGGGCAACAGCCCTCTGCCTTTCCTCATATCTGCTTCTTCTCCGGCCGCAGCACCAGCTTTTCGTCCTCCACGGCCAGGCACAGGGTGTCCCCCGCCGCCACCCGCTCGGACAGCAGCAGATCGGCGGCGGGCTCCTCCACCCGCCGGCGCACCGCACGGCGGATGGGGCGCGCCCCCTGTTCCCGGTCTGCGCCCGCGTCGGCCAGCATCGCCACCGCGCCGTGTTCGGCCTCCAGCTCCACTCCCAGGGCGGACAGGCGGCCCCTCACGCCGCCCAGCAGCTTATCCGCGATCTGCTCCAGCTCGCCCCGCTCCAGCCGGTCAAAGAGGATCACCTCGTCCAGCCGGTTAAGGAACTCCGGCTTGAACCGCCGCCGCAGCTCGGCCATGACCTCCTCCCGGCGCTTCGCCTCCGACTCGCCCCCGGCGAAGCCCATGGGGGGCGCCTTGCTGACCATCCTCCGGGCGCCCACGTTGGAGGTCATCACCACCACCGTGTTGCGGAAGTCAGCCCGCCTCCCCTGGCTGTCGGTGAGCTGGCCGTCCTCCATCACCTGCAGGAGGATGTTCTGAAGATCGTCGTGGGCCTTCTCAAGCTCGTCGAACAGCACCACCGACCATGGGCGGCGGCGGACCTGCTCGGTGAGCTGGCCCCCCTCCTCGTGGCCCACGTAGCCGGGGGGCGAGCCCACCAGCCGGGAGACCGCGTGCTTCTCCATATACTCGGACATATCGAAGCGCAGCACCGCCTCCTCGCTGCCGAAGAGGGCGGCGGCCAGGGCCCGGCACAGCTCGGTCTTGCCCACGCCCGTGGGGCCCAGGAACAGGAACACCCCCACCGGCCGGTTTGGCTCCTTCAGGCCCACCCGGGCCCTGCGGATGGCGGCGGCCACCGCGGACACCGCCCGGTCCTGGCCCACCACCCGGCGGTGGAGCTCGCTCTCCAGCTCCAGCAGCCGCCTGGCCTCCCCTCTGGTGATGGACTCCACCGGGATGCCCGTCCACTGGGACAGCACCGCCGCCACGTGCTCCCGGCCCAGGCGGCGGGGGCCGCCCCCCTTCTGCCGGCTCTGCTTTCTGTCCAGCTCCCGGCGGAAGTCTGCCTCCGCGTCCCGGAGGACGGCGGCCCGCTCAAAGTCCTGACACTCGATGGCCTTCGCCTTGTCCCTGGCCGCCTGTTCCGCACGGTCGGACAGGGCCCGGAGGGCCGGAGGCACCTCCTCCTCCATCCGCAGCCGGGCGGCTCCCTCGTCGATGAGGTCGATGGCCTTGTCGGGCAGATAGCGGTCGGGCAGATACCGGCGGGACAGCTCCACCGCGGCGGACAGCGCCTCGTCGGAGATCTCCAGGCCGTGATGCTCCTCGTACCGGCGGCGGAGGCCCCGCAGGATCTCCAGCGCCTGCTCCGGGGTGGGCTCCGCCACCTTGATGGGCTGGAACCGGCGCTCCAGGGCGGCGTCCTTCTCGATATATTTGCGATACTCCTCGCTGGTGGTGGCCCCGACGACCTGGATCTCCCCCCGGCTCAGGGCTGGCTTGAGGATGTTGGCCGCGTCGATGGCGCCCTCCGCCGACCCGGCCCCCACGATGTTGTGCAGCTCGTCCAGAAAGAGGATGACGTTGCCGGCCCGGCGCACCTCCCCCAGGACCTGATTGATGCGCTCCTCGAACTCCCCCCGGTACTTGGTGCCCGCCACCATGGCCACCAGGTCCAGCGCCAGAAGCCGCTTCCCCCGGAGGGGCTGAGGCACCGCGCCGGCGGCGAGGCGCATGGCGAGGCCCTCGGCCACCGCCGTCTTGCCCACCCCCGGCTCCCCGATGAGGGCGGGGTTGTTCTTGGTCCGGCGGGAGAGGATCTGCACCACCCGCGCCACCTCCTGCTCCCGTCCCACCAAAGGGTCCAGGGCGCCCGCCGCGGCCAGCCGGGTCAGGTCCCGGGAATATCGGTCCGTCAGGCGGGTCTCCGGGGTCTCTCTGGGCCGGGACCGCTCCTGATAGGCGGTCTGATAGTCCCCGCCGCCGTACCCGGCCGCGTCCTTGGGGGACTGCCCGCCGCCATTTGCCGAGAACAGGCCGCGCAGACGCTGAAAAAATCCGATCCGTTCCATAGGACTCACTCCTGAAAAAGACATCAATGGAAAGGATGGGAAAAACCGGCCCTTTTTATACCTCCGTCCCCTGAAAATTCCTTATTGCATTTTTTGCGGAGGTATGCTAAAGTGGGGATGGTCCGCAACATAACCTTACCCATTCTAATGTTGGAGGTGTAACTACATGGCACACGTTGTTGGTTCTGACTGCATTTCCTGCGGCGCTTGTGTGGATACCTGCCCTGTGGGCGCGATCGCTCTGGAGGGCCAGGCCGTCGTCGACGCCGGCTCCTGCATCGACTGCGGCGCCTGCGAGGGCGCCTGCCCCGTCGGCGCGATCAAGGCCGAGTAAGCTGGAACGAGAGGAGACGTCCCCGCCCATAAAGGGCGGGGATTTCTTTTGCCATTTTTCGGCTCGGCGGATTGCACAGTTGAAGTTGTGAATTTTTTGACTTTTAGAGGTTTGATTGGTCAAAATGCTGATTATGCGGAAAAAACCTTAAAATCGGCAAAATTGCCATAACAATTTTGAAAAAGGCGTGGTATACTGCACTCGGTGGAGGTTGGCGCTCCACCGCCCGTCCCTTGAAGTTCGCCCACGGGCGCCTGTCAGAGAGGGCAAAGCGCCCGTTTGCCATAAATCCAATAAGGAGGAAGCAACATATGGAAACTTACGGTCTGGAAAAACTGGGCATCACCGGCATCAAAGAAGTCGTCTACAATCCCGGCTACGAAGAGCTTTTCGAGGCTGAGATGGACCCCAGCCTGGAGGGCTACGAGAAGGGACGGATGACCGAGCTGGGCGCCGTCAACGTGATGACCGGCGTGTATACCGGCCGGTCCCCCAACGACAAATTCATCGTCATGGACGAGAACTCCAAGGACACCGTGTGGTGGACCTCCCCCGAGTTCAAGAACGACAACAAGCCCGTCACCAAGGAGACCTGGGAGGCCTGCAAGGCCATCGCCGTCAAGGAGCTGTCCGACAAGAAGCTGTACGTGATGGACGTGTACTGCGGCACCAACCCCGACACCCGCATGGCCATCCGCTTCATCATGGAGGTGGCCTGGCAGGCCCACTTCGTGAAGAATATGTTCATCGTCCCCTCCGACGAGGAGCTGAAGCACTTCAAGCCCGACTTCACCGTCTACAACGCCTCCAAGGCCAAGGTGGAGAACTACAAGGAGCTGGGCCTCAACTCCGAGACCGCCGTCGTCTTCAACATCACCAGCCGCGAGCAGGTCATCATCAACACCTGGTACGGCGGCGAGATGAAGAAGGGTATGTTCTCCATGATGAACTACTACCTGCCGCTGAAGGGCATCGCCTCCATGCACTGCTCCGCCAACACCGACATGAA
>CANQKJ010000189.1 GCA_947624465.1 uncultured Oscillospiraceae bacterium | reverse complement strand
CGGTACTTCAACCCCATCGGCGCCCACGAGAGCGGCCTCATCGGCGAGGACCCCAACGGCATCCCCAACAACCTGGTGCCCTACATCGCCCAGGTGGCGGTGGGCAAGCTGGAGAAGCTCCACGTCTACGGGGACGACTACCCCACCCCCGACGGCACCGGCGTCCGGGACTACATCCACGTGGTGGATCTGGCCAAGGGCCATGTGGCGGCCCTGAAGAAGCTGGAGCAGAACTGCGGCCTGTTCATCTGCAACCTGGGCACCGGCAAGGGTTACAGCGTGCTGGACGTGCTCCACGCCTATGAGAAGGCCTGCGGGAAGAAGCTGCCCTACGTGGTAGACCCCCGCCGCCCGGGCGACATCGCCGAGTGCTACGCCGAACCCCGGAAGGCCTTCGAGGAGATGGGCTGGAAGGCGGAGCTGGGCATCGAGGAGATGTGCGCCTCCAGTTGGAAGTGGCAGTCCATGAACCCCAACGGCTATCACGGCTGAACAAAAGACAGGAAGTGACAACATGACAGAAAGACCCGTCCTGGTGGTGATGGCCGCCGGCATGGGCAGCCGGTACGGCGGCCTGAAACAGATCGACCCGGTGGGTCCGAATGGGGAGCTCATCATCGACTACTCCATTTTCGACGCCCGCCGCGCCGGATTCGAGACGGTAATCTTCGTGATCAACCGGAAGATAGACGCCCTGTTCCGCTCCGCCATCGGCGACCGGCTGTCCAGATTCATCCACGTGGAATATGTCTATCAGGATCTGGACGACCTTCCCGAGGGCTACTCCGTCCCCGGCTGCCGGGTGAAGCCCTGGGGCACCGCCCACGCCGCCCTGGCCGCCCGGCGGCTCATCCGCGGACCCTTCGTCGTCATCAACGCCGACGACTACTACGGCCCGGAGAGCTACCGGCTCATCTACGACTATCTCGTCTCCCACCCCGATGGGGACGTATACGAGTACGCCATGGCGGGCTATCTGTTGAAAAACACCGTCACCGAGCACGGCACCGTAGCCCGTGGGGTGTGCGAGGTGGACGGGAACGGCTGCCT
Organism: uncultured Oscillospiraceae bacterium; assembly: GCA_947624465.1. Lineage (GTDB taxonomy): Bacteria > Bacillota > Clostridia > Oscillospirales > Oscillospiraceae > Enterenecus. The sequence continues at coordinate 3,204 of CANQKJ010000189.1, read as the reverse complement.
CACCGCCGTAACCGAGCGGACCAAGATCGCCAAAGACGGGGACGACGCCAAATTCACCGAGGACGACGGGGCCACCTGGACCCCCCTCCCCGGCGGCACGGTGGTGTCCATGAACCTGTGGGGCTTCCACCGCAGCTTCCTGGACGAGGCCGCCGCCCGCTTCCCCGCCTTTTTGGATGAGACGCTGGCAAAAAACCCGGAGAAGGGGGAGTACTACCTGCCCACGGTGGTGGGCCGGCTCATCGCCGAGGGAAAGGCCCGGGTGAAGGTGCTCACCAGCGGCGACAAGTGGTACGGCGTCACCTATAAGGAGGACAAGGAGTCGGTAAAGGCCGCCGTCCGCGCCCTGGTGGAGAGCGGCCTCTACCCCGCCCCCCTGTGGGGAGAGGGCTGACCTCTCTTCCCAAACGGGAAACTGTCAAAAAGGGTTTTTGCAATACGCCCCCGGCATCCCATGGGATGCCGGGGGCGCGCTTTTTCATTCAGTTAGGGTCACGCCTGGAGGGGCTCCCGCCTCTCCAGCAGGCCGCCGCAGCCGTCCAGAGCCCCCTGACCGCCCACCACGCAGATGGAGGCCGTCCCGCAGACCTTGTCCAGGGTATCGCTGAAGGCCCGGAGGCTGTCGGACGTGGCGCCCAGCACCTCGTCCCGCAGGCGCTGACGGTCGGCCTGGGTCTTGCCGGTGAAGTGCATGGAGGCGGCCCGCACCCCCTCCATCCGGGGGGTGACCACCGGCTCCAGATTGCTGATGGTGCTGATGATATACTTGTCCGGGGCCTCGCCGCTGTCGCAGAAGGCCCGCAGGGCGGCCCCCGCTCCGGTAAAGGTCTCCAGGGACTGTCCGCACCGGGGGTCCCGGTAGGAGGTGAAGAACACGTCGCCGTCTTCCCGCACCTTAAGGCCGGTGCCGTAAGCCCCACCCTTCACCCGGACCTCGTTCCACAGGTAGTCCAGGGAGATGAACTGGGCGGCCACCAGCGCGGCACCGGTGGGCCGCTCTCCCAGAGCGGTAAGGCTGCCGCACCGGGCGGCAAAGCCGATGTCCGCGGAGATGGAGTAGCCCTCGGCCCCGCAGCCGCCGGGCAGATAGACCGCCGGCCCGCCCATGCCGCCGGCGGGCAGATCGAACAGCACCTCCCGCAGCCAGGCCTTGTCCATCCGGCCGGTGAGGCTGACGGTGACCCGCTCCCTCACGAACAGCTTTTCGCACAGGGCGGCAAGCTCCTCGCACAGGGCGGCGCCGTTGGCCTCGAACTTCTTCTCCGCCTTTTGCAGCCAGCGGAGCTGCGCCACGCCGTTGAGGGCGTCGTCCACCGCGCCCTTGGCGGACCAGGCGGCGGAGCCGTGGAGGGCGGCGAACATATCGCCCCGGCCCAGCACCGCCTGTTCCCGGCCGAGCCGCTGCTGGCGGAGCAGATTGTACACCTGGGCGGCGTCGAATTTGGTGTGGTGCAGCACCTCCGCGATCAACTCCCGTGCGTCCCCCTTGCGGTGTTCCAGCAGGGCGGCGCTGACGGTGATGAGCGGCGTGGTGCTCCCGGTCTGGCCCAGCTTCGCGTAGTTGGCGGGAGTCACGGCGAACCGCCCCAGGCCGCTCTCGATGCGGCTTTGCAGTTCCAGCACGCCGTATTTCTCGGTGGCAAGCTGGCCCAGCATGGCCCCCAGCAGGGGCAGCCTGGTCAGCTGGTCCAGCGGCAGATCGGACACGTCGAAGTGCAGGTCCAGGTAGAGGATACCGTCGGCGTCCACATTCTGGTGGAGGAGGGGGCGGCCCTCCAGCTCGCCCGTCCAGTAGGGCAGGGGCTTGTTCTCCGCCGGGATGTCGCTGAGCGCCAGCTTGGGCAGGGTGGCCAGCTCCTCGGGGCTGTCGGGCCGCTCCTGCCGGGCCCGGAGGGCCTTGAACTCGTCCATGACCCTGCGGATCTCGTCCCCGGACCAGCCGGCCTTGACCGCCGCCAGGCGGGCCCGCTCGGCCTCCCGCTTCTCCTCCCCCACCGTCCTGGAGGGGACCAGGCACAGCCGCGCCTGGTGGGGGTTGTCCAGGAACACCTGGCGAAGGAAGGTCTCGAACCAGCCCTGGTCCACCTTCTCCCGGAGGGAGGCAAACAGCTCCCCGTCCCGGAGGGGCTGGGCGGGGTCGCCGCCGTAGAGCCAGGCGTCCAGGGAGTTGAGGGCGTAGATGAGGCCCCTGGGGGCCCCGCCGAAGTCCTTTTCCCGGACGGAGAACTCCTGCCGGTTCAGCAAGGCGTGGAGGCGCTCATGGTCCAGGCCGGCCGCCTGCTCCTCCAGCACCCGGCGGACGGTCTCCCACACCTGATCCTTCTTCTCCAGGGTCGTGTTCCGCACCAGCAGGTCGACGACGTTCTGCTGGATGCCGCTGGCCACGCTCATGGACACGTCCTGGCACAGGCCCGCCTCCAGCAGGGCCTTTTTCAGGGGGGCCTCGTTGGAGCCGCAGAGGGCGTCGGCCAGCACATCGACAGCGTAGGCCTTCTCCCGCTCGGACCAATCGCCGAATACCCAGCCCGCGGACAGCAGCACCTTGCCGGCGTCGTCCTCGTCGGGGCCGATCTCATAGAGTTCGGTGCGCTCCGCCGGGGCCACGGGGGACTGCACGGGGATGTCCGCGTCGGAATCGATGCGGTCAAAATCTTTCAGGAAGCCGTCCAGCTTGCCCAGCACCGCGTCCAGGTCCATCTCCCCGTCCAGGAAGATGCGGGAATTGGAGGGGTGATAGAACCGGTGATAGCTGGCCAGGTAGTTCTCATAGGTCAGCTCGGGCACGTGGTCAGGGTGGCCGCCGGACTCGTAGCCGTAGCAGTTGTCCGGGAACAGCAGCCGGTAGAGGCCGGACCCCAGCAGGGTGTCCGGGTCGGCATAGGCCCCCTTCATCTCATTGTAGACCACGCCGTTGCAGATCAGCTCTCCCTCGGGGCTGTCCAGCTCGTAGTGCCAGCCCTCCTGCCGGTAGCCGTGGGGGTCGGTGGCCGCCAGGGGATGGAGCACCGCGTCCAGGTATACGTCCATCAGATTGAGGAAGTCCTGATCGTTCCGGGAACACACCGGGTACACCGTCTTGTCCGGGTAGGTCATGGCGTTGAGGAAGGTCTGGAGGGAGCTTTTCAGCAGCTCCACGAAGGGCTCCTTCACCGGGTACTTCTCCGAGCCGTTCAGCACCGAGTGCTCCAGGATGTGGAACACGCC
>CANQKJ010000188.1 GCA_947624465.1 uncultured Oscillospiraceae bacterium | reverse complement strand
GCCACCCCGTACCGGAGGGCAAGCCACATACCGTAGCCCCCCGCCGCCGCTCTCACATCAAAGGCGTAGGTGAAAATCTGGGCGAAGGCCTCCGGCACCGCCTGCCAGTGGGAGGCGATGACCAGCGTCCCACTCAACACAAACAGCAGGGCCATGGCGGGGGTGAGTACCTCGCTGAGCCGGCCCACCCGTTTGATGCCGCCCGCCAGCACGATGGAGGTCACCACGGCCACCACCGCGCCCACCAGCAGCTTACTGCTGCCGGCGGTCCCGTTCAGCGCGGCGGCGATGGAGTTGGCCTGGGCCAGGTTCCCTCCCACCAGGGACTCCGCCACGCAGACGGCGGCGAACGCCTTTGCCAGCCACGGCAGGTTCAGCCCTTTTGCCATGTACTGCATGGGGCCGCCCCGCCACTTGCCGTCCTCTCCCTTCTCCCGGTGGCGGACGGCCAGGATCTTCTCGGCGCAGCCGGTCATCATCCCCAGAAAGGCGGAGACCCACATCCAGAACACCGTCCCCGGCCCGCCGTAGAAGATGGCGGCCGCCACCCCGGCGATGGACCCGGTGCCCACCGTGGCCCCCAGGGCGGCGGTGAGGGCCTGGAACTGAGTCACCGCGCCGGCGCCCTTTTTTCGCTCCCGCTTTCGGAACAGGGAACCCACCGTGGTCCTGAGCCATACCGGCAGGCCGAAGATCTGGAAGAATCCGCTGCCGAAGGTATACCACAGCCCCACGACCAGAAAGGCCGCCGGCAGCGGCCCGCCCCACAAAAACCGTCCCAGCCCGGACAAAAAGGCCATGTCCGCATCCCCCCTCACGGGAAGGTATGCGGACATGGCCCCGATTATGAGGTTTTTACTGTTCCCAAGGGTCCTTGTCTCCGGCGTTCTGTGCCGGTTTCGGCTCGGTTTTCGGCTCCTTTTTCCACCACAGCTGCAGCCGGCCCGCCTGGTCGGGCAGGAACCCCGCCCGGTGGAGGACGGGCAGCAGGGCGGCGTACAGCACGCACAGCATCACCACCTCGATGGGCAGCATGACGAGATTTTTCACCGCGCTGCCCGCCACGATGGCCCAGTAGCCCTTGGTGGAGTAGAACAGATAGGTGCCCAGGCTCCCCAGAAACACGTTCCCCACGTTGACCAGCAGCTTGGCCAGAAAAACGCGCCACACCGTCACCTTCGCCCGGTAGAGGATCAGCGCGAAGGTCTCCACCCCCACCACGGTGGTGATGATGTAGAAGGGGTTATAGGGGCCGTCCGGGTGGAACAGATAGGTGATGGTGTCCTCGGCCACGCCGAACACCACCCCCATCACCGGGCCGCACACCAGGGCGGCGGTGGACCGGGCCAGCCAGCCCCAGGTGATGCTGACGTTGTTCACCACCGGGATGGACTTGGCATAGGACAGGGCCACGCAGGCGGCCACCATCAGGGCGGCGAACGCCATGACCCGCAAGTCGCGGAAGTCGGCCAGGGCGTCCCGCCAGTAGGCGGCGGAGAAGGGCGTCCGGTACAGGTTTTGGGACCGTTTGGACATAAAAAGACCTCCTTTGTTGTTTCGGCAGGTCCCGAAACGGGACGGTGCCGCACAAAGGAGGACGTGATAGTCTCCGCCATGCGGCAGCGGGATGCGGAGGGCGCACTGCGGGCCATCGGCCCTTCGTCCGGCGGACAACTCCCCGTCCCGCCGGCACTTATGGGTCTGTGTTGACAGACCCCCACACGCGCGCTCCTACTCTGCCTGTGGCACCATCATACACCGTCTTCTCCCGCTTTGCAAGTGGGGATCTGCGAAAAGCCCTCCGGCGGCGCCGGAGGGCTTTCCGTGGCTTATTCGATGCCGGTGAGGTCGTACCCGTCCAGCCAGTCCTTGGCGGCGGCGCACACCTCCCGGAGGCACTTCTCCTCGAAGGGGCTGTCCAGTCCGGCGTTTGCCAGCAGCTCGGTGAACACACGGCTGCCCCCCTGGCGGGCGTAGGCCATGTATTTCTCCCAGGCCAGCTTCCGGTCCTTTTGGAGCAGGGCCCAGAACTGGAGGGACACCGTCTGGGCCAGACAGTAGTCGATGTAGTAGAAGGGGTTTTCGTAGATGTGGCTCTGCCGCTGCCAGCCCTCCCCCTCGGCGTAGAAGGGGATGTCCCCGTCCAGGCGCAGCCAGGGCTGATAGATCCCCAGCAACTCCTTCCACACCCCGTGGCGCTCCGCCGGGGTCATGTCCGGCTTTTCGTACACGATGTGCTGGAAGTGGTCCACCATGGTCCCGTAGGGGATGAAGGTCAGCGCCCCGGCCAGATGGGAGTAGCGGAACTTTCTGGCGTCCGGGCCGAAGAAGCCCTCCGCCCAGGGCCAGGCCATGAACTCCATGGACATGGAGTGGACCTCGCAGGCCTCCATCCCCGGCCAGATATAGCTAAAGGGCACGTGGGTGACCACCTCCACGTCGTGCTGGGTGCCGTTGAAGTTGGCGAAGATGAAGGGCACGCCGTAGTCGTCGATGGAGGTGCAGTAGCCGCCGCCCTGCTTGCCCTCGGTGGACAGCACGTCCAGCAGTTCCATCTCCAGCATGGTGTTGAAGAACTCCGCGGTCTCGGGGGACAGCTCGCTGTAAAACTTTTTCCCCTGGGCCAGGATGTCGTCGGGGGTCCCCACGGGCCGGGGGTTGCCGGAGCGGAAGCTCAGGGCGGCGTCGGCAAAGCTCATGGGATACTCACTGCCCAGCCGTTTCGCCTGCTCCCGGTAGATGGAGTCGGCCACGGGCACCAGATATTTCCGCACCGCGGCCCGGAACTTCTCCACGTCCTCCCTGCCGTAGCAGTTGCGGCCCATGCGGTAGTAGCCCAGGGTGGTGTAGCCCTCGTCCCCCAGCTTTTTGCCCATGGCGTCCCGGAGACGGACCATCTCGTCGTAGATGCGGTCCAGGTCGGCCTGGTGGTCCTTGTACCACCGGCCCTCCGCCTTCCAGGCCGCCAGACGGACGGCGTCGTCCGGGTTGTTCTTGAAGGGGGAGAGCTGGGACAGGGTATACACTCCGCCCTCAAAGGGGATCTGGGCGGAGGCGATGAGCTTGGCGTACTCCGTCCGCAAATCGTTCTCCCGCTGGAGCTCGGGGATGATGGCCGGGGAGAAGGTCTTGAGGGCGATCTCCGCGTTGACGAACATCAGATCCCCGTACTCCCGCTCAAAATCGGCCCGGAAAGGGCTTTCCAGCATCGCCTTCGTCCAGGCCTGCTCCCACTCCTGGATCTGGGGATAGGCCCGGTTCCAGAACTTCTCCTCCCCGTCATAGAACTCGTCCCGTGTGTCGATGGAGTGGCGGATGGTCGACAGACTCGCCTGGGTGGAGATGTGCTTCTGCTCCGTCTCCATCTTCAAAAAAGCGGCCCTGGCCTCCTCATAGCTTTGGGCGGCCTTCAGCCGCTCCGTCAGGGCGTCGTACTCCCCCTTCACCGCCTCCAGATCGGGGCGGGCATAGGGCATCTCAGAGAATTTGATCATCGTGTCCTCCCCGTCAGAAGGGCAGGTTCAGCCCGCCGGTGAGGCGGGACATCTGGCTGGCGGCGTCCTCGTTGGCCTTGCGCAGGGCCTCGTTGACGGCGGCCACGATCAGGTCCTGGAGCATCTCCACGTCGTCGGGGTCCACCGCCTCGGGGTCGATGGACACGCTGACCAGCTCTTTTTTGCCCGACACCACGGCGGTGACCACTCCGCCGCCGGCTCCGGCCTCGTAGCTCTTGCTCTCCAGCTCCTCCTGGGCCTTGATCATATCCTGCTGCATCTTCTGGGCCTGGCGGATCATGTTGTTCATGTTCCCGCCGCCGAAACCGCCCATGCCGCGGCTGTTGAATCCCTTTGCCATACCGATCTCCTCCTATATCAACATTGTCATTCCACCGTGATATTGCCCTGATTGCCGGCCAAAAACGCGTCCAGGGCGTCCAGGGGCTCGTCCTCCTCCGCCGGGGCGGACAGCGTCTCCGCGGGCGCGCGGCCCACCTTGACCTCCACCCGGACGGGGCCGCCGGTGATCTTCTTCGCCAGCTCCCCCACGGACTGGAGGAGGGCGGGCTTGTCCAGCATCATCCGCACCCCGTCGTTCACCGCCCAGAGGGTGAGGGCGTCCCCTTTGAGGGAACCCTCCGCCATGGCGGAGTTGGCCAGGAAGGCGAAGTCGGCCATGGGCAGCACGCCCTTCAGCCGGTCCCGGAAGGCGGCCCAGCCGGGCCACTTCCCCGCCGCTTTGGCGGCGGGCGCGGGCCG